>JAUVDD010000216.1 GCA_030595525.1 Puniceicoccales bacterium | reverse complement strand
GGTTACCCAAGCTACCGAGTTTCTCGATATCGCCCCTACTCTTGTGGAATTAGCCGGCTTGCCCGACTTCGAACCTTTCCAGGGAATGAGCCTGGCCGGCTTGATGGAAAATCCATCAGCCGAGTTCAAGCCTTTCGCTGTCAGCCAGTTTGCCCGTTCACACGGAGGAAATAACAACCTGATGGGATATGCATTCAGGAATGAGCGCTACCGATTAATTCTGTGGATTGAAATGGCATACAAGAAAGGTGACAGAAACGGTGATGTGGTCGCCACTGAACTTTACGACTACGAGACAGATCCACTTGAAACGATCAATCTCGCCAATTCTCCTGAACATGACAATCTGGTCCAGCATCTGGCAAAACAAGCGGCTGAATTTGCTGACGAACATATGGAAATATCCTGGAATCTATAACTTTCCGATCAATATCATCATGAAATCATCCTATTCATTTCGAAAACTCCTGATCGCACTAATTGCCGTTCTTCTGACAAACGGTCTTATTGCCGGCAAACAGCCGAATTTCATCTTCTTCATCACGGATGACATGTATCCATATCAGATGAACTTCATGCCCGAAGGTGAAGGACAGAATTACACTCCAAATATGGACCGCCTCGCCAATGAGGGAACAATTATGCGTCAGCAGTATGTCTCCTCGACGGTCTGTACACCCAGTCGATACAGCTGCATGACAGGTCGCTACGCCAGTCGCGCTCAGGATCCCGGCTTCGTTGGTGAAACTGAGAGAATGGGACAATCCCATGTTCAGTGGAACACCTTTGCCGATCCAACGAGGGAAAAGACCATCGCTCACAGGTTGCGAGAAGTTGGCTACCGAACAGGATTTGTCGGCAAGGATCATGTCATTCTGACCCCCGGTCGCAAACACATCGGCCTCTCCGCCGATATCAACGATCCCGAGATAAAAGCGGCAATGAAACAGAACAAGTCAGCCAGCAAAGCAGCCTTCAAGCGTGCCGGCTTCGAGTTTGTTGAACGTGTTAATCATAATAATCCAGATTTCAACGGCAGTCGCACTCTCGCAGTTCACAATCAGGACTGGATCACCGAAGGCGCTTTGGATTTCTTGCAGAAAGACGACGAGCGACCCTTCTTCCTCTACTTTGCCACCACCATCCCACATGGTCCGACGACACCTGAACGCTCATGGCAGGCAGATCGCCGGATAACTCCCTATGGCTGGTTGGATAAGGCTCCCAACGTACAACCAGACGCTGACTCCATCGCCAGACGCGCCAAGGAACACAATGTTGAAGGCACGGAAACTATCATTTGGATCGATGATGCGTTAGGTGCCTTGATCAACAAACTGGGATCGATTGGTAAGCTCGATAATACCGTCATCATTTTCTTTAACGACCATGGTCAATCCGCGAAGGGATCCGTCTACCAAGGTGGTGCCCACAATCCGAGCATCATCTGGCGCAAGGGTGGCTGGCCGGTCGGAAATGAAAGCCAGGCAATCGTCTCCAACATTGATTTTGTTCCCACCATGCTGGACATGGCTGGAGCTGAAGCTCCCGACAATGTGGATGGAGTAAGCTTCCTTCCCGTCCTGAAGAATAAGAAAAAGTCGGTACGTGATTCCTTGTATTTCGAAATGGGATATACGCGGGCAGTCATGAAAGATGGTATGAAGTACATCGCATTGCGATATCCCCCAACCATCGCCAATATGACCCGCGCAGAGCGACAAGCTGCCTTGGACCACATGAACGACAATCTGCGTGAGCGTCGTCGCCCTGTTCATACAGAGGATCCCATGCAACCCTTTGGTCACTTGATGGCGATTCCCGGTGGTCACGATGCCGAACAGGGTGCCGTCAAGGCCTATCCGAATTATTACGATGCTGATCAGTTCTATGATCTCAATCGTGACTCTGCTGAACGTAACAACGTGTTCTCAAATCCTGAATACAAGAAAAAGATTGCTGAATTAAAGGCGTTGCTTGACTCACATTTGGACACCATGCCGGGCGAGTTTCCTCTTTGATCAATCTAATTTAAATAAAGCTTCCATGAAGAAACTACTCCTATTCCTTTTGGGCACTTTGCCAGCCGTACTTTTATTTTCTGCTGACAAACCAAATATCCTGATGATTCTGATCGACGATTTGCGTCCGGAACTGGGATGCTATGGCGCTGATCATATGGTTACTCCAAACCTTGATCGGCTGGCCAAGGAAAGCCTTCGATTCGATCAGGCATACACAGCCCAGGCAGTCTGCCTTCCCTCACGCATTAGTTTGTTCAGTGGCCAATATCCACAGACAACTGGAGTTACCAATCTGCAGGCTAAGTATTGGGATATCCATGACAATCCGCTCACGCTCACTCGATATCTCCGGGAGAATGGGTACCATACAATCGCCTTGGGAAAGGTCTACCATGACGAACGATGGCAAGAGTGGGATGACTGGACCGACATGATGAATCGCAGGGATTCCATTCATAAGACCAAGTATGCTTCTCCCGAAAGTGCGGAAATTCTGAAGAAACTCGACGAGGAAGCTACGGCGATGGGATTGAAGGACAAGGAGTACCGTCAGTACGTGAAACTTGGCCCTACGGAACAGACCTTTGGATCAGATGAGAATTATCATGACTACGACATGACCAATCTGGTCATTGAGAAACTGAGAAAATTGAAGAACTCCGATGAACCGTTCTTTATGAACGTCGGTTATCGCAAGCCGCACCTACCTTTTGTCGCTCCCAAACGTTTCTGGGATCTTTACGACAGAGACACACTCAAGATGACCGACAATCCGGATGCTCCGGTCGATGCTCCGCAAATCGCCCTCATGACATGGGGAGAACTGAGGAACTTCAAGGATGTACCGGCAGAGGGCCCTGTCTCCGAAGAACAGGCGCGTGAATTGACGCACGGTTATTACGCCTGCGTCAGCTTCGTTGACGAACAGGTCGGTCGATTAATGGAGGCGTTGAAGAAAACGGGATTGAGCGAAAACACGCTGGTAGTCCTCTGGGGTGACCACGGGTGGAAGCTCGGTGATCATGGCATGTGGTGCAAACACACCAATTATGAGATTGATACGCGTATTCCACTGATGGTGAGATTGCCGAACCAGGACCAGGGAGGAGTAGTCGTAACGGAACCCACCGAAACTATCGATATTTATCCCACCATCTGTGAATACGTCGACTTGGATGTGCCCGAGCAAGTGGAAGGTCAGAGCTTTGCGTATTTATTCGAGGATGGTTCCATATCCAGGCAGGAAACTGCTTACAGCGAGTATGAACGCCATGCTGGCATTTCAGGATTCTCAATCAAGCATGGGGATTTTCGATATACAGAATGGATCCATCTCGAATCCGGGGAGGTCCGCTTTAAGGAGCTTTACGATCACTCAATCGATCCTGACGAAAACCGGAATGCTGTAGCAGATAGCAAATACGTTGAGTCACTTCCTTCTCTTTCATTCGTCCTTCATAAAGGACCGGCTGGCAGGTTCATAAAGGAAACAAATGAAGAATAAAACTCTCCTTTTCGCATTGGCAACAATCGGGATTCTGACGGGTTGCCAGAACGAAAACGACAAGATGACGACCTCAGTGAACGATGATACCGGATACATGAAAGGGGTGAACATAAGTCATTACCTTTCTCAAATTGGTTCTCGTTTCACCTATGGGGATACATCTTATGTTTCGGAAAATGACTTCAAATGGCTGGCAGAAAAGGGATACGACCACGTCCGTCTTCCGGTTGATGGGAGTCCCCTTATAAATGTCGATGGTTCCATAAATTCGGGGATGTTTGATGCAATCGACCAGACAATCGATTGGGCGACTGGAAAT
>JAUVDD010000357.1 GCA_030595525.1 Puniceicoccales bacterium | reverse complement strand
TGATTCCAAAGGGAGTGATCATTTCAAGGAAACCGTCGATCTTACCTTGTCGACCGGTCATTTCAATAATCATGCTGCGATGCGAAACATCCACAATGTTCGCCCGGAAAATCTCACATATTTGCAAAAGCTCAGTCCGCTTGCCACCATCAGCAGCGACTTTGACCAAAACCAGCTCCCGTGCGGCGAATTGTCCTCGGGCCAGATCATCGACCTCAATGACATCCACCAGCTTATGCAGTTGCTTGATCGCCTGATCGAGCTGCTGCGTATCACCTTTGACGGTGGCCGTGATGCGCGAATAGCGTTCATCATGGGTCGGGGCGACGTTCAACGTATCGATGTTGAATCCCCGCCCGCTGAACATTCCTGCTACTCGAGCCAGCACACCAAACTTGTTTTCTACAAGAACGGATAGTGTGTGTCGCATTGTTATATTGGATTATTATCCGATTCCTCCACACGGGCATTTGGAATTATCGGATGGTTGCTTGTGCTTGAATTTGAGCCCGCTTAAAACCTTCACCAATCAGGGCTAGCTGAATTCTTGGCAAGCAAATAAAAAGAAAGCCCCGGCCGTATTCGACCGGGACTTATCTCACTCCTTGATATCCAAACAACCAATTTTAAGACTTACCACGACTTAAAAAGTCTGTAATAAGATAGACGGACCAATTATTCAATTCGTTCACTTTTTTCGTGCATTTTTTTCCACATCACTGATACGTTCACAATATGGAAAATAATTTACGCAGCGATGGCCGCCATTCAGCACAACTTCGTCCGGTTGATTTTCAACTGGATTTTGCCCCGAATGCCAGTGGCTCGGTCTTGGCCTGCTTCGGAGATACACGGGTAATCTGTGCCGCCAGTCTGGAAAAGGGCGTGCCCAGATGGATGCTATCACAAAATGTCCAGGGCGGATGGATGTCTGCAGAATACAGCATGCTTCCCTATTCGACACTGGGTCGTAAGAAGCGTGACATTAACCGGGGCAAACAGGATGGCCGCTCCGTGGAGATCCAACGCCTGATCGGACGAAGCCTGCGAGCAGTTGCTGATTTATCCAAGCTTCCCGGATACACTCTCTGGGTAGACTGTGACGTGTTGCAAGCGGATGGCGGAACGCGCACCGCCTCTATCACAGGTGCATGGCTGGCTGCGGAAATCGCCATCAAACGGGCCATCAAAGCTGGCCGCCTTCAAGAATCCCCATTCGTTGATTCGGTGGCGGCGATCAGTGTCGGTGTCCTGAACGACGAAGCCTTGCTGGATCTCTGCTACGTGGAGGACCGGGATGCTTCAGTAGATGCCAATATTGTCATGACCGGCGGCGGACGCTTCGTTGAGGCCCAGGCAGCCGGTGAAGAAGCCACTTTCACACATGATCAGCTGCAGCAGTTATTGAAACTGGCCGAGGGAGGCATTGCCGACCTTACAGCCAGGCAGCAAGCAATCCTGGCTACTATATAAACCTGTTAAACCAGACCGGCTAAAGCCGGAACGCCAACGGAGACAGTACTTGTTGGAGTCCCACCTTCAGGTGGTCTTTAAAAACATCCTTGTTGGAGTTCCGCCTTCAGGCGGTCTTTAAATCTTTCTCCCGAGGGCGTGGTACTCCCCGATCGTTTCCCGTAGAGCGTGGATAGTCAGCGGCTTGGTCAGGTAGGCATTTACACCTGCCTTGAATCCCCGTTGGCGATCCTCATCCTCCGTGCAAACTGTAACCGCCGAAATGAACGCTTCCCGGTTCCCCTCGCCACAGTCACCGTTCCGGATCCGTCTGGTGGCTTCAAAGCCGTCCATGCCTGGCATCATGATGTCCATCAGAATCATGGAATAGGTTTGTTTCTTCAGCTTTTCCAGAAGCTCGTTGCCATCACAAGCCACTTCACAGGCATACCCGAGGAATTTCATCAAGCTGGCGTTCACCTGCCGGCTGCTTTCCTCATCATCCACAATTAGGATACTGGCCTGCTTTGGCTTGGATTCTTCTTCAGATTCCTCTCCTTCATGCCGGACCAGGGCCGGTCTCAAATGTTTAGGAACCGGTGTAAATGGAATCACCATCTCAACTGTTGTTCCTTTACCGACCTCGCTATGGACAGTGATGTTACCGTTCATGGCTTCCACCAGCTTCTGGGCGATAGCTAATCCCAGTCCCGCGCCTGCGTATTTATCAGTAAATTCGTTCTCCGGCTTGGCGAATGGCTTAAAGAGCTTTTCTACCTCTTCCTCATCCATTCCGACTCCGGTATCCTGAACGATGAACTTCAGCATCTGCACGTTCTTACCGTTCATTTTGACCTTCTCGGTCTCTGCGATCAACTCAACCTGGCCAGTATGAGTAAATTTAACCGAATT
Organism: Puniceicoccales bacterium; assembly: GCA_030595525.1. Taxonomy (GTDB): domain Bacteria; phylum Verrucomicrobiota; class Verrucomicrobiia; order Opitutales; family Oceanipulchritudinaceae; genus Oceanipulchritudo. Next base: position 541 of record JAUVDD010000357.1, on the reverse strand, counting down.
CGAAATCAACGCTCCCAGCACCTGTTGTAACCGCAATCGATCTTCGAAAAGTTCTTCCTCAGCAGATATTTTGTCGGTTACCAGTAATTCGATACCTCGTGACTTGGCATCGAATGAATACATACTGTCAATTTCCAGAAGCAGGTCATGAGCATCCAATGGCTCAGGTGTCAGCTTCAGAACACCCGCTTCAATCTTCGCAAAATCCAGAACTTCATCAATAAGGGTCAAAAGATTCTTGCCCGCCTTGAGAATCATTTGGGCCATTTCCTTGGATTCGTCGTCCAAATCAGGATTCGATGCCAACAAGTCTGCAAACCCAATCACCGGATTCATTGGTGTCCGGATTTCATGACTGGCCAGTGATAGATAAGCCGATTTTTCACGATTCGCGCGATCTGCCGCCGATTTCTGGAGAAGTGCCTGCTCGCGCAAATGATGTGCTTCCTCCAATGAAGCCTCCATCTTTTCTTCGCGTGTCTTTAGATCATGGATATCCAGCGCCGAGGCTATAAAGTCCGTTTTAGCGTCCTTTTCTCCA
>JAUVDD010000087.1 GCA_030595525.1 Puniceicoccales bacterium | reverse complement strand
GAGGAAATTAAAGGTTATTTGCACCTGAATGACCAGGAGGTAGTAGGATTATTTGTTGACCCTAAGGAACATGGAAAAAGGTATGGGAAAGCACTGCTTCTTTTCGCACTGAAAGAAATCAAGGAGAGACCAATTAAGGTTTATGCTACTCTCAACGCAGTAGAGTTTTATTCTAAATTTGGTTTTGAGAAAGTTAAGCTTGTTGTGGTCAGGAGACATGAGCGCGACATTTATGTCTGGGAGATGAAACTTAATTAAGCAGTGCCTTGGAGATGAGCTCATTCACCGAGCTAACAAGAGATAATGAAGCACATAGTGAATACAAAGGAACTCGATTGGGAGCCAAAGCTTTTCCCAGGAGAGGAAGCTCAGTATGGCGATTTTAAGGCCCTGTGGAAAGAGCACCAAACAAATCAATTTGAAGTCAGGATAACCAGAATTCCTCCTGGAGGAACCAACACGAAATACCATACTCATTCCAAAGAAGAGGAATGGTTTTATGTACTTAAAGGAAGTTGCCATATATGCCTAGAAGGAGACTGGCAGGTGATTGGTGAGGGGGATTCCATTTTTAAGCCAATCGGCGACTATCACATCTTTAGAAACTTTGGTGATGAGCCTTGCGAAGTAATTATGGTGGGTACAAATGTTGCAGGAAGTACAGCAGAAAAACTACCAGAGCCGGATCCACCAAAATTAACTTAGTTCACATGGATACTCAAGAAATAGGTGCAAGCTACGATATACTGGATATCAAAACGGAATCTATTCTATCAAGATGCAGATTTTTGAAATAACGATTGTATCCACAGTTGTGGTATTGCTTTTGGTAATATTTTGGTCAGGGATTTCGTATCCGGGATTCTTGAGGGCTGCAAAGATGGGAACGGGAGGACTGGTACTAGTGTGGGGAATGGTGTTTCTTTTTATAGCATCAGTTGGGATAGCCTTCTCATACGTATATACAGGTATACAGGACGACCAGTTGCGAAGGATGACACTTCTGGGAATTCCCATGGTAATGGGAATACCATTTCGGTTCCTGATAGGGTTTATCACGAAGAAATGGATACTTAAAGAAGCCACTCGCAGAATGATCCGTCCCGCGAGTAATGCCGATGTAGAAGCAGTGACCAGGCTGATTTATACAGTACTGGAAGAATATGGTTTGCAACCGGATCCAGATGACACGGACGCGGATTTGAAAGATCTGGAAAGCAATTACACAAATAATGGAGGATCTTTTGATGTTTTATTGAATTCCAGAGGTCAAATAGTCGGAACAGTTGGAATTTTGAAATTAAAGGATCAGGAGTGTGAATTGCGCAAGATGTACCTCGATTCCGCGGAAAGAGGAAAAGGGAATGGGAAGCTGCTGTTGGAGTATGCGCTCAATCGGGCCAAAGAGCTTGGATATAATCGTGTGGTTTTGGAAACAGCGACAGTTTTGAACGAGGCAATTACCTTGTATCGAAAATATGGATTCAAAAAATTTGAGTTGAAGAATCCCTCATCGCGATGTGACCAAATGTACTACAAGGAGATTTAGTTCGAACAAGCGGAAATTCTGTATAGCAGCTACAACTTTTTCTAAAAATGCACAGAGAGAATCTCCTGAAACAGCTCAATAAATACCGTTCTCAATGGAGCGAGGAGTCGGAAGTAGTTGAACGACTCATTCGGTTTGTTGAGACAAACGTAGATTGTTTCAAACGTTCCTTATTATCGGGACATGTAACGGGATCGGCATGGGTGGTGGACTCATCAGGAGAGAACGTCCTTTTAACACATCACAAGAAGTTGAATCGCTGGCTCCAGCTGGGCGGTCATACAGATGGAGAGAGCGATGTAATGAAATCCGCACTACGAGAGGTGGAAGAGGAGTCGGGGCTAAGCGATATGGAAGTGTTGAACGAGAATATATTCGATATCGATATTCATGCGATACCGGAAAGGAGTTTGGAACCGGAACATTTTCATTATGATGTCCGGTATGCCTTGCGGGTTCGCGGAGACGAGACTTATACGGTCAGTGATGAGTCTCATGACCTGAGCTGGGTACCAATAGGATCGATGGAGGAGTACAGTCGTGAGGAATCTTTGCTCCGGATGGCCAGGAAGTGGCAGAATAGATAACAACCCAGTCTCAAAGCTGAAACTCTGATTGGAAAGTCCCGTTAATAACGGGCTTTTGTGTTTTAAAGAGTGTTAATGTCTTAGAACGGGATGTGATTCAGAATGATCTTCGGAGGATTTAGTGAGATCCTGGACATCGCCAATGAAATCATCCACATCAGATTCGGTAGTATCCCAGGAGCACATCAGGCGGGATCCGCCTGCGGCGATAAAGTCATAGAATTCCCATCCACGGGCATAAAGACCTGAGATAACACGGTCATCCAATTTGGCGAAGACGGCATTTGCTTCAGTCGGGAACAAGATCTGCACTCCTGGGATATTGCTCAATCCAGAGGACAATCTGGTGGCGCATTTATTAGCGTGTTCAGCATGTCTCAGCCATGCGCCATCCTTCAGTATTCCCAGCCAGGGGGCACTTAAATAACGCATTTTGGAACACAGTTGCCCGGCTTGCTTGCAACGGAACTCAAACTCCTTTGCCAGCTCCTTGTTGAAAAAGACGACTGCTTCGCCAACTGCCAGACCGTTCTTTGTTCCGCCAAGACAAAGGACATCTACGCCGGCTCGCCAAGTAATCTCCTTGGGAGAGCATCTCAAGGCGGCCAGGGCATTGGCGAAACGGGCGCCGTCGAGGTGCAAATGGAGTCCCAGTCCGTGGGTGAGGGCACCCAGATTCTGTAATTCAGCCGGGGTGTAAAGTGTACCGACCTCAGTGCTTTGTGTGATGCTGACAACTTTCGGTTTAGGATAGTGCAGATCATCACGACGGTGAACTGTTGCCTCTACCGCATCCGGTGGGACCTTTCCATCGTTACTTTGAACGACGAGGATCTTTGAGCCACCCGAATAAAACTCCGGGGCGCCGCATTCGTCGGTCTCAATATGGGCCAATTCGTGGCAGATCACGCTGTGATAGCTGCGACAGAGACTGGCCAGAGACAGGGAATTGGCAGCAGTTCCGTTGAAGACAAAGAACACTTCACAATCCGTCTCGAAGATGTCCCTGATCGCCTCACAAGCCTTATCGGTTAAGGAATCGCTCCCGTAAGCAGGAACATGACCATCATTGGCCTCTTGCATGGCTTCCCATGCTTCAGGGCAAATGGGCGCGTTATTGTCACTGGCGAAATTTCTGGGGCGAAGTGTCTTCATTTGATATTTGATAAAGAATCAACGTTGCAAAATGATTTAGAACATTAAAAGTCAGTCGGATATAGACTGTAAAGCATATGAGCGAATCAGAGAACAGGTCCAAGAACTTTATTGAAGAAATCATCGATGAGGATTTAGCGAGTGGTAAGCACGACAGCATTGTCACGCGATTTCCGCCCGAACCCAACGGTTATTTGCACATCGGTCATGCCATGGCAATCCTCCTGAATTTCGGATTGGCGAAAAACTATGGTGGTCGTTTCCACCTGCGTTTCGACGACACCAATCCGGTTAAGGAGGAAATGGAGTACGTCGAGTCCATCAAGGAGGACGTAGCCTGGCTGGGTGTGGATTGGGGAGATAACCTGTTCTTCGCCAGTGACTATTTCGACCAGTTGTATGAGTGGGCGTGTCACTTGATCCGCGAGGGCAAGGCCTATGTGGATGATTCGAGTGCTGAGGAAATCCGTAAGATGCGTGGAACGCTGACCGAACCGGGAAGCGAAAGCCCATCCCGGAACCGTCCCAGCGAGGAAAGCTTGGATCTCTTTGAACGGATGAAGACTGGCGAATTCGCCAACGGTGAAAAAGTTCTCCGCGCCCGTATTGATATGGCGAATCCGAATTTAATCATGCGGGATCCAGTATTGTACCGGATCGCCCATGCCCACCACCATCGGACAGGAGACAAGTGGTGTATTTATCCGATGTATGACTTTGCCCATGGGCAGAGTGATGCAATAGAAGGCATTACACACAGTATTTGTACACTGGAGTTTGAGATTCACCGGCCTCTTTATGACTGGTTTATCCAAAACCTGCCGGTGCCGCACACTCCTCGACAGATCGAATTTGCGAGGCTCAACACGACTTACACGATCACTTCCAAGCGCAAGCTGCTACAGTTGGTACAGGAAAATCATGTAACCGGATGGGATGACCCGCGCATGCCAACAATCAGTGGAGTACGTCGCCGTGGTTACACACCCGAATCACTGTGGGAATTCACAAGCCGGGGAGGAGTGGCTAAACGAAATAAGATCAACGACCTTGCCTTGATGGAGTTCTGCCTGCGTCAGGATCTTGAAAACAAGACTCTGCGCCGAATGGCAGTATTGGATCCGTTGAAGGTCATCATCACCAATTTACCAGAGGACGCGAAGGAATCATACGCCGGTCCAAATCATCCGGGCAATCCGGAGATGGGTGAACGGAATGTTGTATTGACCCGTGAAATCTACATTGAGCGAGCCGATTTCATGGAAGATCCTCCGAGGAAATATTTCCGTCTTGCCCCAGGCAAGGAGGTGCGCCTGCGCTATGCTTGCTACATTACCTGCACTGAGGTGATAAAGGACGACGATGGAATCATTATCGAGGTGCATGCGGAAATGGATCCCGAATCGCGTGGAGGAAGCACACCAGACGGTCGCCGGGTAAAGGGAACGATCCATTGGGCGAGTGCAGTCGAGAATGTGCCGTTTGAATGCCGCCTTTATGACAACCTGTTCCTCAAGGAGGATCCTATGGAAGTCGAGGAGGGCGGATCGTTCATCGACAATTTGAATCAGGACTCACTGAAGGTGGTGACTGGCCACGGTGAACCTGCGTTAGCGGAAGTTAAGACCGGAGACCGGTTCCAGTTCGAGCGGATCGGGTATTTTTGCGTGGATCCGGACACGACTGAGGATAAATTGGTGATCAATCGTTCAGTCGGGCTGCGGGATTCCTGGGGAAAAAAGAAGTAGAGGGAATTATCCTTTGGCCACGTGGAGAGCGACTATCGAACCGGTGAGTCCGAAAGCCTTCACATCGGTGAATCCAGCGCCACGCATTTCCTGTGAAAGGGATTCCTTGTCGGGGAATTCCTCAATGCTGCCGGCAAGATAATCGTAGGCAGCCTTGTCACCAGTGGTTAACCTGGCTAAATGTGGCAGGACGTACTTCAAGTACGGGGCGTAAATTGGCTTCATCCAGGGATCCGGCTGGGTGAATTCGAGGACAAACAAGGCCCCGCGATCCCGTTTCAGGACACGACGCATCTCGGTCAAGCCCTTGTGACGGTCTTCGAAGTTCCTCAACCCGAATGCGATTGTCACCGCATCCACCGATTTGTCCTCAAGAGGCAAGTCCATGCAGTCTCCGAACGCGAAACTCAATTCGCCAGGTAGATTACGTTTGCCAAGCTTTCCCCGGGCCACATCCAGCATGGGCTCGCAGAAATCCAGGCCCTGAATCGGTATATCGGTGGATAAATTCTTCCTCAAGGCGAGAGACACATCACCGCTTCCGCAAGCCAGGTCGGCGACCGCGGTGGGACCATGCCGTTTGACTGCGTTGACCAGCTTGGCGCGCCAATACCAATCCACTCCTCCGCTAAGAAAGTGGTTTGCAAAATCATATTTCCCGGAAATCCCGGAAAACATAGACTGAACATTTTTGCCGACGGGCATGATGGTTACTCGTTACTGGATTCGGGTTCGATTTCTATTGGCTCATCATCGTCGGACTTATTCTGGAAGCTTTCCACAACAAGCTTCGACAGCTCCTTGTCGGGATTGTCAGCCATTTCCTTGTTGATTTCGAAATTGGTACTTCCTGTATTTCTGGAGACGATCTTGAGACCATGTTCCAAATCCTTGAAGCGATCCTCGCAAACGGCACGGATGGTTTTGTCCAGATCCACCGCAATATCGATCAGGAGGTCGCAGGCTTCCGGGGTAAAGGAAATCCCCAACGCTGTTTCTTGCCTGAATCGGTCAGTGAATGCATCGATTTCCTTATGGAGCACATTCCGCTTCATATGGCTGTGTTCCTTTAATAGAGATTTCAGGGATTTCGCGGGATCGTCCACCGTTTCCCGTGTTACTTCAAAGGAAGGGACTCCGGCAGAAGGTAATTCAAATTTGAAGTACCGGAAAACCCGTTCAAAGACCGTCATCAAACCTCTGGCACCTGTCCGTTCAACATGTGCCCGTTCTGAGATTTCCTCCACTGACTCGGTGGTCATTTTGAAATCGATCCCGTAGCCTTTGAAATCCCGCTCATATTGTTCAAGGAGGTTGTTCTCCGCCCGGGTTAAAATGGCTTCCAGATCCTTGGCGCTTAATGGATCGCAGGCCACACGGATGGGCAAACGGCCAACGAATTCGGGTTCAAACCCATACCTTATGAGGTCCCTTGTCTCCACGTTGTGCAGATACTCACTCGGATCCCTGTCCACGATCGCCTGGGTGTTGCCAAACCCTATTGAAGTGGCTTCCAGGCGCTTCTTAACGGACTCGGCCAGTTTATCGAACGCACCGCTGACGATAAACAGGATATGGCGCGTACTGATACTCTGTTTGCGGGGTTTTCCACCACGACTAGCCTCCATCATAGCCCCCATCTGAGCCATCATGTCGGTGGGACTAAAGAGATTAACTTCCGTATCCTCCATCAGCTTAAGCAAGTTGATCTGCACACCTCGTCCTGATACATCCTTGCCTCCGGAAACATTACTGGAAGCGGCAATCTTATCTATTTCGTCGATGTAGATGATGCCGTATTGGGCCAAATCGGGGTTTGAGCCAGCTACCTTACCCAAATCCCGAACAAGGTCCTCCACGTCTGCCCCGACGTAGCCTGTTTCAGAGAATTTTGTGGCGTCCGCCTTGACAAACGGTACCCCGAT
>JAUVDD010000341.1 GCA_030595525.1 Puniceicoccales bacterium | reverse complement strand
CTTGCGATTCCTCAACAATCGCCACTCACCTGCATCTGTCGAAAACCGGCTTCTTCCGAATTCCTTTATCCCTTCCCCGGATCTTATGTCCTCAATCATGGACGCCCAGTTCAGGCAAAAGTCCGGACTGATACAGGGATTGTCCGCAATCAATAGGGAATTGCTTAAAAGATACTGGTTTATCGCTTTCATCAGTTTTTGAACTCCTGGGGGGTAAGTCTTATTAAACAACTTCCCAACACGAGTGTGATTCACAAAATCTAAAACTGTGTTTAACTCAATATAAAAATAAAATTCTTCCCAATAATCGGATAAATAAAGGCTTTAATAGCTAACAAGAAAAACAAACAGGTGTTTGTAAATCAGGTCGATCCTCGAACAATCAACTTAGGTTGGACCTTGACGATAGGATAAATCTCCTCCTCAGAACCCTCAGACAGGCTGTCCAGCAACTTAATGGCTTTGTCGCTTAATTCGGCCACATTTTGACCGATGGTGGTAAGTCCAGGAGCGATCCATTCGCCGATGGGGAGGTTATCAAATCCTACAACGGCAAAGTCCTTGGGAACATCATATCCCCATTCACGGATAGCCTTGATGGCACCAATAGCGACTGTATCATTCAAGGCGATAACTCCCCTCGGCGGGGATTCCATCTGCAACAACTCTTGAGCCATCTCGAAACCATGCCTGTATGACCATCCAGAAGGAGAGTCGATTCTGAAGGAGACAAAGGAATCATCCCATGAAAGCTCCAGTCTGGCCGCCGCTGCCCTGAGTCCCTCGATACGTCGATATCCATAAACGGGATCACTTTCCAGCCCCAACAAAGCAAACCTGTCGTGTCCCCTCTGGCGCAAGTGCCTCAAACAGAGTAACATGGCCAATTGCCGATCCAATTCTACGCTTGGAAATGGGAGATTCCATGCCGTATCCACCGCGACAACGGGTGTTTTCTCACTCTTTAAACGTGTAAAAATCGAATCATCCGGTTCCAGTACGGAGCCAACCAACACGATTCCATCGACTTGCAATGAAAGAAAGTGATTGATGACGTTATGCTCGGCATTGGCTTCACCTGAGGTCAGTTCAATTACCCCGCGCAGACCACGGGAGTGCAGCGACTTCTGTATACCAGAAATTTTCCGTGCCAGGATCGGGGAATCCACTTCCTGAAGACAAACTCCGATCAGGCCGGTTTTCGTACCGCGCAATCCACGGGCCATCAGGTTTGGTTGAAAGTGCAAGCGCTCCATCTCTGCCAGCACACGTTTACGCGTGTCTTCATGTACCCCGGGATGCCCGTTTAAGACTCTTGACACCGTCCAGCGAGACAGGCCCAGATACTCTGCGAATTCACCTACAGATCGCACAGAAGATTTTTTTGAATCATCACTCACCATTATCGATCAATTGGAATTAAGGAGAATTGGCAATACTATCCTAAAATGTAGATTAAATAGAAATTAGTCCCAGTCCGAAGGCTCGATCTCATAATCGATTATTCAAAATCCACGCGTGGCTCTAGGCACGTCCTAGCACGAAAACTTTTTTTGCTTCCTCGTGCAATCGCTTGGCGTGGGCTTTGGAGTTCGGATCCAGTACCATGAGAAAAGCATGGAAGTCACGGGAATGATCGAAATGGCGGATATGGGCCAGTTCGTGCAAGAGCACATGGTCCTGTAACTTCGGGGAAATCAGGAGAAGTCGCCAGTTAAGTGATATTCCGCCCGTTTCACTACAGGATCCCCAACGGCTCTTCTGGTCGCGGATAGTCACGCCGTGAGCCTTCACTCCAACGCTCCCCTCAAATCCTCTTATGCGCGACCCCAGATGCTCACGCGCCACACTACGCAAAAGGTCCTTGAGTTGTTGCTCCGGTGGTAAGCCGGGCTTCAGGGCAATGCTTATCTTTCGCTCCTCCTCATCTACAACATATCCATAAGCTCCCTGCTGAAATCTCAGCTCCAACTTATGCCACCGCCCGGCGATAGCTAGACGTGGATGCTTGACCAGATATTGCTGAAGACTTTGCACACGCGGCTGCGAATCCAAGGTCTCACAAATCCAATCCGCATGCTCCTGAATAAACCGCATCCCACCCTTTTCCGAATGCCGCATGGGAAGTTTCAGGGTGACAAATTCCGGACTATCAAACTGCAGATACATCCGCCGTACCCTCTTGGAGCGCTCCAGCTTGTAGGGCACCATTCGAGGCCCCTCAGCAGACTGCACACAAATCAGCCGATGATCGTTATCCGTTTGCTTCGATTTCACGTACCAATTTCGAAGTGTATCGTCTGAGGGCGGATTCGCCGTCAATGCCACTTTTGTCACAAGCGGCAGAAATCCGGTAGAGCATCTCACCTACTTCTTCCTCAGTCAGATCCTCGGCGATCGCATCCACTCCTTCCGGATCGGTTAGCGACTCGTGTTGAAGATCTTTTTTGCGGATCTGCTTGGCCACATCCGCTGCGAACATGATCGCCGGGAGTGCCGGTGGCAGATGCTTAAACTTGCCGCTGCTTTGCGGGCCGTTCTTCTTTTCAGCCGCCTTGATTTGCTCCCACTGCTTGAGAACTGCGTCAGAATCCTGCAAATCCACGTCTCCAAAAACATGCGGGTGACGCCGCACCAGCTTGTCATTAATACCCTTGGCCACGTCATCAAAATTGAAATCGTCCCGTTCGTCTGCCAGTTGGGCATGGAACACCACCTGCAACAGCACGTCGCCCAGTTCCTCGCACATGTGCTCAATGTCGTTCCTGTCAATGGTGTCCAACAACTCGGCCGTCTCATCGATCAGGGGCTCACACAGGGTTTGGTGGGTCTGTTCAAGGTCCCACGGGCATCCATCTGGTGCCCGTAAACGGGCCATTGTTTCTCTTAAATCTTCTATCGAACTCACTGTTCACCGATCTCAGTGATTTGCTGTACAGTATCAATGCGAATTTTCGGGAAATTTGTATCCTGTTCGCAAAGCAACCCGAATTAACAGTCA
>JAUVDD010000262.1 GCA_030595525.1 Puniceicoccales bacterium | reverse complement strand
GACTCACTGACATAAAACTCACATCCTGCAGCCAGTTCCTCGAAATTCGTACTGAACCATCCACCGGCACCACTCTTCAAGAGATCTGTCCAGTCAACTGGTTTCCATTCCCCTGGAGCAAAAGGCCGGTAAGCCAGATAGGTCGGACCTCCTTGTGCAAAGATCCATCCTGACTTGTCTTCCTGACGTCTTTTTAAATCACGGGAAAACAAGGTTGTGATGTGCGGGAACCTGTTGTCAGCGGGTATATCATAAAGTGCGATCAACGATGAAGTGTGTTGAAACACCTGCTCAAATGGAGAGCCACCCTCCAGCTTGTCAGGTGAATCGTAATCCACCTTGGACCGGCCAATGAGGTCGCTGACGTTGTCCCAATACTCAACGAAGTACATGGTTCCTTCAAATGGGCTGGAGTAGGGCTGTATGCCGAACATGGTGTTGGATTTTCCGATGGGAGAATCTTCACGCCAGATTAAGCTCCATGTCTGTTGCTGGATCGGTTGAAGCAAGCCTCCCTGGGAGGATCCCAACATGTAATCCGGATGAACATAAGTGTACTTGTAGACAGGTGTCGTTGAACGGAAGTCCACCTTAAAGGCATCGGGTCCGGCGTTGCGGATGCGCCACCGTGTTCTTTTAAGTTCTTTCTGAACATAAGGAGTATCACGGTCCAAAGCGATTTTATGGAGGATCGCGGGAGGCGTATAGCCACTCAGTGAGAGGATAATGTTTCCTCCATTGCCCTGGAATTCACCTTGTCCGAAAAGCAGCCAGGCATGACGGGTGGCAGCAGTCAGTGCGGGTTGCAGTGTGTATCGTGGATAGAGTCGACTGTGCGCTCCCCCGTACAAGCCATCCAGATTTTCCACTGCAAAATCGAGAATGATGTAATCGAGCATCATCTCGCTGAGGTGTCGGAAATCCTCATCTTCCGCCCAGCCTGCCAGCAGAGCCAGAGGACGGATATACTCTTCAATATAATTAGGTGAATCGTACTCACCCTGGCCGTAGGAAGTCGTGACCTTTATCCAGAATCGAATGTATTCCTCCGAATTAGCCATGTTTTCGGCAGCTGATTTGCCATTAAACCAAGCCTCTGGTCCCGAATCCGGGAACATCTGGCAAGCCAGATACAGGCTCGTGTAATACATCAACCAGTGGTTCTCAGTATCTCCACGGAAAGGGAAATAGCTGCGCCAACATTCCTTAATGAAATCCCAGTCGGATTCGTCATAATAGTCCTTACCCGCATACATGGCGAGTACCATCGGGTGCATCCAGAACATGTTGCCGGAAGGAGGATTGTTAACCGCCCTCATCCGTGCCCGCGCCCATTCGATATTCTTACCTGCTCCCAGATTGGCAGCAATTGTAAACAAGCTCCCCTTGTCCGGATCATTTGGGTCCGTTAAATCCACATAATACTGTAATGTTTCATCACATCTGGCCTGGTAGGCGCTTATCCGGTCGCGCTCGCTCGGCCAGCTTGTTTCTGCGAAAAGTGTTCCGCAAAGTAGTACTCCGAGCAATAAGCCGCAGCATTTTCGTGAGTAATGTTGAGTGGTCTGTAATAGGGAGATCATGGACTGGAAGTTCCTTTTAGAAATGTATCTGCCGAGTCCTCTGGGGCAAGAATAGAGAGGATTCTCGGTATTACTAAACAGAGTGTGGGCATTAATCGGCGACCGCACGCATTCACCCGTTTTATTGTAACTATAGATAAAATTGGTAAGGTTACTGATAGATGGTTTTTGTTAATGTGATGCCAAAATCCACAAAAACAGGTGATGGACGAGAGGGAGCTCCACAATTGCCGATGCGGAGAAAGTTCCTTGGACGGATTGCGGCTGTCCCGATGTTTGGATCGATGGGCTTAAGCAGTCTTAGTGGGGGTTCGAAATCCAGGGTCGCCGAGCCTTCTCCCGAGAAAATCCGTGCATTGCTGATCAGCGCGACTACGATGGCCGGGAAAAGCTCTCTTGAGCATGCTGAAGAACAACTGAAAAAAGTTTATAGCGGCAAACGGCGGATTCTTTTAATCAATTTTGCGAGCCAGCCGATGGATCGGGATGCTTACGCTGCCCGCATGCAGAGGGATTTTTCACGAATAGATGAGCGATTTGAGGTGGATTCGCTGCACGCCTATCCCATTGAGGAAGCCGGGCGGGTTCTCCGCCAGGCGGAAGCGGTCTTTGTAAGTGGTGGGAACACATTTTTGCTGCTTCGGGAGTTATATGACCGAAATATCGTGAAATTGCTGCGGGATCGGGTATTTGGAGGCATGCCATATGCGGGTTCCAGCGCAGGATCGAATCTGGCGGGGGTTGATATTGGGACCACCAATGATTTTCCGTTGGTAGATGTGCCGACACGGCGCTCCCTTGGGATTTTACCCGGAACCTTTAATCCACACCATCCGGAGATTGCCGATACGACTGCTTATGGATCACGACAGTACAAGATTAGTGATCATGCACGATTTCATCCTCTAAAACCGGTTGTCGGTGTTAACAACGCAGGAATGATTTCAATTCGTGGAAATGAACTCAGTTTGCGTGGAATAGGAGGATTTGCCACAATTCAGATCGGTGCGAAATCGACCAGGGTGGAGGACCATACCGATGGCAATGTCTCTCGGGTAATCAATCAGCTTCTTCAACAATCCACATCCAATCCGTCATGAAAGCCGGTTTAGTTTCCATCTCGTTGCGTCAACTTTCTCCCAGGAAGATCGTTGATCTAGTTTCTGAATGTGGCCTGAGTGGTATCGAGTGGGGTGGCGACGTGCATGTGCCACATGGGAATACCGCAATAGCGCAGGAAGTTGCACATATAACTAAGGATGCCGGCCTGATGGTTGCTTCCTATGGATCATATTATCGATTTGCAGAGTGTGATGTGGATGCGCAGGAAGGGGGTCCCTCAATGATGGAAGTAGTGGAGACAGCAGAGGCATTGGGAGCTCCCGCGATTCGAGTCTGGGCAGGCCAGCGCGGTCCGGATCAAACATCAGAAGCTGTCTGGGATGCTATAGTTCGTAGAACAGTTAAATTAGCTGATGAAGCATTCAAACGAGGCATACGAATAGACTTTGAGTTTCATGAGAACACCTTAACCGAAACCGTTGCATCAACTTGTCGACTTCTGGAGGAAATAATCCATCCGACCGTCCGGACATTGTGGCAGCCTCCCTTGCTGACATCCCCCTCTGACCGGTTGGCGGGATTACGCGGAGTGAAGCAATGGATCAGCAACATTCACTGTAACCATTTCGATCAGAATTCGTGGCCGGACATCCTTGAATTACAAGAAGGGACTGAAGAGTGGTCAAAATACCTGAATGAACTAAAAGAGCTTTCTCCAGATAGATGGATCATGATTGAACATGTTAAGAATCATTCCGCTGATCAGCTAAGAAAAGACGCATCCGCACTTGTTAACTGGCTCAATGCAGAGGACAAATAGCAGAATCACTTTATTAATTAAACATGCCCGAAAATTCCGACAGTATATCCCT
>JAUVDD010000125.1 GCA_030595525.1 Puniceicoccales bacterium | reverse complement strand
ACAGTGGAAGATCCTGTTGAATACGAGGTGGAAGGCGTCAATCAGACACAGGTCCACAGTGAGATCGGTTTTACCTTCGCCAGTGCACTGCGCCATATTCTCCGTCAGGATCCTGATGTCATCATGGTCGGGGAAGTACGTGACTCCGAAACGGCGGACATTGCCATCCGTGCGGCGTTAACCGGTCACTTGGTACTCAGTACCCTCCATACGAATGACGCGCCAGGGGCCTTGACCCGGTTGATCGACATGGAAATTGAGCCTTTCCTCATTGCTTCGGCTGTGGAAATGATCCTGGCCCAACGGTTGGTCAGACGTATCTGTCCAAAATGCGCGCAAATGGGCGAATATACCCAACACTACCTGAGCGAATGCTTACAGGCGCTTAACATCGAACCAACTCCAGAGAACCTGGGCATTAAAATAATGGACCCAATCGGTTGTGAAGCCTGCCGCAATCTGGGTTACCAGGGACGTGTTGGCATATTTGAGATCCTTCGGGTAGATGACACGATACATGAATTGATTGTGCAGAAGTGCTCCGCTCGGGACATTCGTCAGGAAGCCCTCAAGTACGGTATGACCACTCTACAATCGAGCGGATGGAAACAACTGGGACTGGGCCGCACCTCCCTTAATGAGATCATGCGCTATAGCGTAGGTGACGAAGTTCTCGACTAAACCAGATCATGGCACGCTTCTCATATAAAGCACTTGATCAGGACGGTCGCCAGGTAACCGGTGAAATCGATACCACTGATCGTAAGCGGTTGCTCCAGCAACTCGCCCAAAAGGGCATGCGCCCAATTTCTGTTGATTTCCTTGGAGAACAAGTCTCCTCGGACGAGGACGTGGAAAAGCTGGACTTTTTTAAGCAATCCTCAGGAAAATGGAGAATCTTCAGGTCAAAGCGCTCCAAAAAGGTAATCGCATTGGAATTCCTGAAACGGCTCCACGTCTTGCTTGCATCAGGCATGTCGATCGGAGACGCAGTTAGCCTGCTGGGGAAACGCCTCTCCGATCCGCAATTGTCCGACCTTTGCGAATCCATATGGAAGCGCCTCTCCGAGGGACAAACTCTCGCCGCGGCCATGAGGATGGAGGAACAGCTTTTTTCACAATCGATCATACATGTTGTGGAAGCTGGCGAAACCAGTGGCAACCTGAAGGTTGTTTTGGCCAGGATTGTCGTTCAACTGGAGGAAGCAAGAGAAGTAAAGAAGAACCTCTTGAGTAGCCTCAGCTATCCCGCCCTCATTCTGTCGACCGCCGGCGTTGTTGTTATTATTCTGCTGGCCTTCCTCTTGCCACGAATCGAGAAGATGCTGACTCAGTTGGGTGGCGATCTGCCACTGATCACCAAATTGCTGATTGGTGGTTCCAATGCCACCATTCTGTTCGGACCATATATATTGGTTGCTTCAGTTTTGATCTTTTTGGCGATTCGCCAGTGGCGCCGCTCTCTCGCTGGCCAGCGCAAGACCGACCTCTGGTTACTGAGGTTGCCCATAATCGGACACATTTATCTCTATTCCAATATCTACAACACCACCAATTTGATGTCCACTCTCCTTGGAAGTGGCGTCAATACTACTGAAACTCTTCGGCTCGTGGAACGGACCATCAATAATCTTATCCTGCGCGGGAAATTTGCTGCTGCCAGAAAACAGATCCAGGAAGGTGTTTCGATGGCCATAGCCATTCAGCGGGTCCACTATATGCCGGATATGGCCATGGATATTCTTACGGTAGGTGAGAACACCGGCAACGTTACCAGCAGTCTTGATGATATTAACGTCATTTACCGGGAAGAATTGACGAAATCCCTGAACCTTCTGACCACTACAACTGTGGCCCTGGCCCTGGGTGGCGCACTCCTTCTGGTGGCCATTATCGCGATAAGTGTCGTTTTTAGCATTCTCAGCGTCGGCCAGTCTATACAACTCTGATCCCGCTCTGTTAGCGGGTTGAGCGGCAGTTCGATATTTTTGTTTTGCACATTAGACAAACGCCATTAGTGTGCAAATCCACGCGGTACGGCTTATCAAAAGTCGGGAATTTATTGCCGCTAATTTGAATCACTTTGTATAATGTCAGAACAAATTCATGAAGAGACGATCGGCCAACTTTCAGACGGAAGGGCCATCAAGGCGTTTACTTTACAAATCGATACCGGTCTTCGTGCCACTTTTCTCAATTATGGGGGAATCCTGGTGGAGCTCGAAGTCCCAGACGAAATCGGCATGCCAGACGATGTGACGCTCGGTCTGGATTCGGTTGAGGACTATGTAGGCAATAATCCACCTTACTTTGGTGCGCTGGTCGGTCGATTCGCTAACCGAATCGCCTTTGGAAAATTCAAGCTTAACGGTGAGGAAATCGAACTTCCTCTAAATGAAGAGCACGGTCATCTGCATGGAGGACCCGAGGGCTATTCCAAAAAGCTCTTCGAAAGCGAGATCCGTGAAGGTAAGCACGGACAGATTCTAGTCCTGAGCTACGACAGTCCGGATGGGGAGATGGGATATCCCGGTAATCTAAAACTGGTGGTAACTCTTTCACTAACGCCCGAAAACGGATTACGCTATGATTACACCGCCACGTGTGACAAGCCAACCATCGTCAACTTCACTACCCATCCTTACTTCAATCTATCAGGACAGGGAACGGGAAGTATCAGGCAACATGTTGTGCAGATAGAGGCCGACACTTACTTGCCGATTCGGGAAGACACTTCCACCCCAACCGGTGCCTTTGAAAATGTCAGTGATGGACCTTTCGATTTCCGTGAACCGGTTTCGCTAGATCATCGATTGGATTCTCCCAACGCCCAGGTAGATCAATGTGGTGGTTTCGACCACAACTTTGTTCTCAGGGAGAATCGTGATTTTGGAGATCCTGTTGCCTCAGTCGTTGATGAACCGTCTGGACGGAAAATGGAAGTCTACACATCCGAACCGGGATTACAGTTCTATACAGGAAATTTCCTTGATGAGACATTGGCTGGGAAAAACGGATTCTTTTATCCGAAGCATGCTGGTTTCTGTATGGAAACACAGCACTACCCGGATTCTCCCAATTTCGAGGAATTCCCGTCAACGGTTCTCAATCCCGGTGAAACCTTTACCTCCTTCACGGAGTACAGGTTCTCGGCGGTATAAGACTATTTTTGTCCGTAATAAGCGTTTTTTCCGTGCTTGCGGAAAAAATGCTTGTTCAGCAAGTGTGATGGAGCCTGCTCGGCATCCGGATTGATAGACAGGGTCTTGATTGCCATGTCCGCCACGATCTCAAGGGCTTGTGCATTTTCAACAGCTTTGGCCGCCGTTGGTCCCCACGTGAAGGGTCCATGATTACGGACAAGAACTGCAGGGACATCAGCCGGATTAATTTCGTTGAACCGTTCAAGAATCACTTTGCCGGTATTCCATTCGTAATCCGAATTAACCTCCTCCGAAGTCATGGTCCGGGTAACTGGAACCAGTCCGTTGAAATAGTCACAATGAGTGGTTCCCAGACATGGAAGATCCATACCAGCCTGAGCAAAACCCACGGCGTTCCGGGAATGTGTATGAACGATCGCACGGATTCCTTTTTCCGCAAACACCTTCAACAGGCAGCGGTGTGTCGGCGTATCAGAAGAATACCGTAGTGATCCTTCCACTACATTCCCATCCAAATCAACAAGCACCATGGATTCCGGTGTAAGCTCAGCGTAATCCACACCACTCGGTTTAATCGCGAATACGCCTGCATCAGCGTTCAAAACACTGACGTTACCAAAAGTCAGGTCAACCAATCCGGTTGCCGGCAATTGCTTGTTTGCCTCACAGCATACTACACGAATTTCCTCGAATTTCATCAGAGGCCTCTCAATCCATAGTAAGTCTCACCTACACGCAAATCCTGTTTTAACTGACGAAGATTCGTACTTTCATCAATCAGGACAAATTCTACATCAGCCATTTCAGCGAAGGCCTCCATCTGCTCGGCGGTCACACTCAAACTGTATGAAGTATGGTGGGCTCCACCAGCATAAATCCATGCTGCTGCTGCAGTCTGAAGATCCGGTTTGGCATCCCACAGCACCCGGGCCACAGGCAGCTTTGGCATGGGTTCGGGCATGGCCACACTTTCCACCTTGTTGACCAACAGGCGGAAGCGGTTGCCCAGATCCACCAGCGAAGCGTTGATAGCGGGTCCGGTTGCTCCATCAAAGACCAGGCGAACGGGATCATCCTTTCCACCAATGCCAAGCGGATGAATCTCACACTTAGGTTTGGCAGAAGCAATGCTCGGACAGATTTCCAGCATGTGCGCACCCAGACAACGGGCACCCGATGGATCAAAGTGATAGGTGTAATCCTCCATGAAGGAAGTACCTCCAGGTTTATTGCCCTGGATTACCTTCATTGCCCGAAGCAAGGCAGCATGTTTCCAGTCGCCTTCTGGACCAAAACCGTATCCGGCAGCCATCAAGCGCTGCGAAGCGATTCCGGGAAGCTGGCTGAGTCCATGTAGATCCTCAAAAGTATCCGTGAAGGCTCCGTAACCACCATCCTCCAGAAACTGTTTGATTCCCAACTCAATACGTGCGGCCGTTCTCAAGGAATCATGACGTTCCCCATCCTTTAACAGTTCTGGAACAACGTCATATGCGTCACAGTATTCCTGACAAAGGACATCGACATCTGCATCAGACATTTGATTAACAACCGCCACCAGGTCCCCCACTCCATGGGTATTGACTTGCATGCCAAATACGCGTTCTGCCTCAACCTTGTCGCCATCAGTTACAGCAACGTAGCGCATGTTGTCACCAAACCGCACGACTTTCATCTGGCGCATTTCCTGCCAGCCAGCGGCCACTCCCATCCAGTCTCCCAATTTGGATTGTACTGCGGCATCCTTCCAGTGTCCTACAATCACTTCACGGGATTTGCGCAGGCGTGTCAGGATATGACCATACTCTCGTCCACCATGGGCAGATTGGTTCAGGTTCATGAAATCCATGTCGATATCCGACCATGGAATATCTCGATTGAATTGGGTGTGCAGATGACAAATCGGTTTTTTCAGGGAAACCAATCCACTGATCCACATCTTGGCCGGCGAAAAGGTATGCATCCATGTTACCAAGCCAATGCAGGAATCATCCGCGTTCGCTTCAATACAGGTCTTATAGATTTCATCTGGAGTCGTGACGATAGGACGATGAATCAGTTCTGCTGAGCAATTCAGGGTTGCTTCCAGTTCTTCGACAATCACCCGGCTGTTCTCACTGACCTGCCTCAGCGCTTCTTCGCCGTACAGATTCTGACTTCCAGTTACAAACCAAACTTTCTTTTCTTTTGTATTCATTTTACAACTACCCTTAAAATAAACTTTAACCGGTCTTGCGGGCCTCGTTTTTGATCTCCAGCAAATCCTTCATGACATTGCCAAGCGCCGCTGAATCCGTCACGCCACCAAAGGCGTCCTGCAGTTGGACATACAGC
>JAUVDD010000137.1 GCA_030595525.1 Puniceicoccales bacterium | reverse complement strand
CCCCCATTTTGCAGGTAGGAACGGATCAGTTCCGGATCTGGCCGGGGAGAAGGGATCTCACTTGACGGAATCAGAGTCGGTGGGTTTGAAACGATTTTCCCGGTCTGATTTCTATAGAGGAGCCCGGGAATGTCCTTGGTCGAGGTGCCCTGATTCCATGAATCGAGAAGCTTTACAAAAGCGGACTCCGCTTCGCCCTGGATGCCCCAATCCAGATCCAGCATCTCCAGAATCTCTTCAGGGAAAATGGAAAAGGCCGATCCCCCGACCACTATGGGAGCTTTGCAGTCACCACGAATCTGGTTCAACAAGGTTGCATACTCATCCAGATAACCGACCGGACTGCTGGAGGAGACGTTGTCGATATTTCGTAGGGATATGCCGATGACATCAGCCCAGTTCAGATCCTGCTTCAATTCTTCATTGGAATGCAGGAGCTGGTCCCAGATTTTGACCGAGTAGCCGTTCTTTTCCAAGGATGCCTGCACGTATGCTAGCCCAAGAGGGAAGACCGGATAAGGATTGGTCATCCTGTTGGCACTCACCAACAACACTTTGGAAATCTTGGGTGGCATCTTAATTTGAAATCGGGGGCTTTAACTAATCAGTCAACGATAAAGACTATCGGGGTGGGTAAGTGAAGTGTTCAATAAGTTCATTTATAGAAATTGTGATTTATGACCTGAATTCGCTATCTGCATAAAGATATTCTTGTAATGCTGGGAGTTCTTCCTACGTCATAATAGCCAAGATGCCGTCCGACGTAGACATACAAGACAAGATTTCCAAATCACGAGATAGTGCCAGTTGGGTGCTTTCTCGTGATAGTTTTTTGAGTAGGTTTCATTTTTCGGCAAATTCACAGGTTGATCAAGAAGACCTGGCATCAGACCATATTTCCACGGGCCAGCCCCTCCTCACGGGAGAAAAATTCCTCAGAATGGGAATATGTGAATGTTCAGAAAGACTGTCCGGAAACTTCAAATTACATGAAAATCCTGAGTTTCTAATCGGAACCGCACAGATATCCATCCGTCCGGAGACCCTTGAATCAAAGTCGCACCAGCTCTATCTGGAGATGCTGAAAGCCGTTGGGGAGCGATCCATTTGCCGGATTTGGAACTATGTGCCAGGGATCAATGAGATCCGTTTCGGGTTATTGGAGAACTACAAATTGTTTTGCAGTGGTCGGTCGAAGGCTTTTGCCGAATTCTATGGAGAAGAGAGTCCCTGGCATTTCCCAGCTGCATCCGCTACAGGCTGTGATACAGATAAACTGACAGTCGTATTTATTGCCACCTCTTCACCGGTTGAGAACTGGGAAAACCCGGAGCAAACACCTGCATACTTGTATCCATCCGAATACGGTCCCCGTGCGCCAGCCTTTGCCCGAGCCAGTCGATTTAATGACAATAACCAGGCGGAATGGATTTTTGTTTCCGGAACGGCCTCCATCAAAGGCTGTGAAACTCAGCACAAGGGTGATTTTTCAACACAGATGGACGTGACCCTGAACAACATCGACCTTATCTTGAGTAAATGTGGATTGGCGTTGGCCGAATGTAGTTCTGGAAGATATCGTCACTTCATGGCATTTCTTCGGGACAAGGAAGACTTAAAAGGATTCTTGGATAAGATGCATCCGGTTATGGGAATCGGGGATACCCTGACGGTAGTTGAGGGGGATATTTGTCGCGAGGATCTTGAAGTGGAGATCGAGCTTACGGTCTTTCCGGGTTAGTTTTTCCGGAGCGAATTAGTTCCTGCATGCCTGATCGATCTACTTTTCCACGTGCGTTGGTCGGCAACTGGTCCAACCGAATCCACCGGGTCGGGATTTTCCATGAAGCCAGAGTGGATTTAAGAGAGGATTGGATGTTTTCATGATCCGTACTCGAGACAATAACTGATCCAACTCGTGTCCTTCCATTGGAATCCCTATATTCGTCAACAAAACAGGCATCAATGCCCGGGATATTCAGGAGAGCTTTCTCTACTTCAGCGAGGGAAAGGCGCTTGCCCGAGAGTTTAACAATTCTCGCCCGACGGCCGTCTAAGCGGATTAATCCATCGGTGAGAATCCCCGCCAGATCTGGAAGAAGAAAGCTCCCTTGTTTGTCTGAGGTTCTGGGATTGTGGCGACTGAAAACCGCCTTGCTCTTCACGAGTAATCGATTCGATTTACTGACGGATACTGTGACACCTGCAAGTGGTTTACCCACAGATCTACCTGAAAGCGTATCATCACCAGATTTGTCATAGGCGATCCCTCCAGTCTCAGACGAACCATAAAAATTGTGAACCCTCCTACCAAAAGTCTTCTCAAATTGTGAAGCAACGCCGGCATCAAGCAGGCTTCCAGCCGAAATCCACAATCGAAGAGTTTCAATATCAGATGGATTCACTTCTGATCGAATAAGTGCCTTCAGGATTGCTGGAACAGTCGGATAGACGGTTGTCTGGCAGTCCTTAACAGTCGCTGTAATTGTGTGTGGGAATGGGTCCGTACAGATATGAATGGCACATCCCTTCATGATGCAGGGCATGACAAGATTTCCCAGCCCGTATGAATGTCCGAATGGAATAGTCGCCAAATTGGAATCGGACGTCTGGATGCCCATTGTCCTGGTTACATTCTCACCATCGGCCAGCATTTGTTCGTCATCAAAAAACAACGGCCTCGGTTTGCCGGTTGAGCCGGAAGTCAATTTTATCAGACAGGCAAGTTCCCTGATAGATCCGGATTCCAGAAGCTCGAATCCGTTACTTGTCCAAATTGCCGATACCCGGAGCTGAGTTATGATCGACTTGACGGATTCAGTGGGGACATCTGGATCGATCGGTAGTGCGATGGCGTTCATCGCCTGGCAGGCCAGGAAGATAGCCAACCAATCAGAAGAGTTCTGTAGTTGAATTGCAACGACACGATTGCGAAGATTACCTTTCCTTTGCAATTCCTTAATCTTCCGGGATACGGCATCCTGAATGCTACCGAAAGTCGACTCTTGTCCGGATCCAATATCCGAGACAGCGATTGAATCCGGATTACTGGCTACGGTGTTTAACCAATGACTGTAGACCCGCTCTCCCATTATTTAATCAGATTGAAAATCTACAGGTGGGATGAAAATGGAAAATTGTGCTTCAGTCAGGAGGTTATCGTCCTGATCCGTACAACTTCCGGAAAACTGTACCAATCCATCCTTTGCTTCTGAACGAAGTTCAACAGATGCTGTCACCTGCTGGTCCAAGTGAATCAGTTTTCCTGGCATATTACTGTTTTGCACAACAACAAGCATACCGGTTCTGGGAATGCCAGTTGAATTGTTTTCCGCTAACAATAATGCTGCACATTGTGCCATGGCCTCAATCAGGCATTCGGTCGGCATTGATTGATGAACATGCGGATTACAGAGGGCCCGGATGTGCTTGTCATCGACATGTAGAATGCTTTCCACCATACGAGCGACCGGTCCGTGTGGAATTAATTCGAATGATGAAGCAATTCCTGGTTTTTGAAATGGCCAGCGTAGCAGAATCACAAGAATTGTGCTCGCCAGTATCAGAAGAATGGTGGTGGCCAACTGCTGGATCGCAGGGATTTGACTGGTTGCCAGTATTCCAAACACTGCAATTGTTGTGATACTGGATATGGTAATTGATTTTGGTAATTTCTTGCCTGCCTTGTATGAAGTTACTGCAAACAATCCATAGTCCAAACTGATGCAAAATGCCAGAAGAGCACCGATCAAATGAAACAGGCCCACATTTCCGTGAAAGTAACCGATCAAGCCAAAAGCGATCAGGATAGCGAAGGTTGGTACCAATAAAGCCGGTATTCCAGAACGAATTCCGAAGTAGAGACAGACTGATAGGAAGAGGACGATCAGGCATGCTCCCGTAAAGACCCACATCACTTTAGCGTACTGTCCGAAGGCACTCGATAACATGTTGGATTGATCCAGGAAAAGGATATTGGGAGAGGAAGAAATATCTATCTTTTCATCAGTCAGGATCATGAACCATGAGAAGTTCTTTCCCAGGTGAACAAGGTTCTTTAGTGGACCGGGAAGTTTAGCGGAAAATTCCGACAATCTCTCAATGTAGAGAGTTTTGGATACATCCAGAATTTTGTATTTCTCCCAGTCCTTAAAGAACGGTTCGAACGCTTCGGCATAATAGTCTTTTCCCTCCAATCTCTCAGACAGCTCCTTCTTGAATGTGGAAAGATCATTGAATATTGCGTGAGTGGTCAGAACCGTTTCGAAGTCCGGCAGTATAAGTCCGGCATGATCGTAGTTTCCTTCGGGATCGATATCTGCCAGCAGGTTTCTGGCAGTCAGGATATCGTCTGCATGAACTAAATAGGTGAATTTCTCTTCGAGTGGGGTAGCAGTACTTTGAATACGACTATCTTTTTCCTTCAGCTGAGGTAGTGGATACTCCAGGTCATGGATGTTGCTATCCCATTTTAACTGAAGCAATCCAGGTAGGATAATTAGAAGTAACAACGGGCTCAGCCACAGGGGCAACGAATGAGGACGCAGCTTCCAGGTTCGAACCGGGAATTTAGTAGAGCTTCCGGGGCGAAGAATAATAGCGACCAACAGTGCTGCAATTTATCCCGCCCCGACAAATACCCCAACTTGTTTAAGAAATGGGAGAGGAGCGCCAATTAGGACAAGGAAACCAAGCGCACTTGATAATGACCCCGCAATGACGGCTTTCCGGGTAGATTTTTCCGGCAGGCAATTCTCTTCAGTTAGAATTAGATGAAACCCATAATCCACTGCAATTCCGGTAAGGATGGTTCCTATCACAAGGGCAATCACATGAACCGAATCAAAAACGCAAACCACCGTAGCTGCCGCTGCAAGCAATGCCATGAATACGACAGCAGCGATCCTGGCCATTGCCTCGATGCTTCTTACCGCCAATAAGGATATCAACAATACCAGAATGATACCTAACAGGTTCAGGCGCTGAATCTCACTTTTAATCCCCAATTTGCTGGCGCTTGCGAAGACCGAGATCCCTGTAAATTCCATTTCGAGGTCGGGTTGTATTGTCTGGGCGGTTTCAAGAGAATGCGCCAAAGCATCGAATACCTGTTGCTGTCCTTCCTCGGCAAAGGGGGAGTTTTCTTGTTCCACCCAAAGGAAAACTTCATCTTTCTTGCTCGAGGTTTGTGCGACCGGCAACCGTTCCTCCAAACCATCCATAAGAAGGAATGGATCCTTAGGAACTATATCCAGAAGGACCATTCCCTCGGGGGACTGGAGGTATGCATCCAGTTCCTGAACGATCTTATCAGCGATTTGG
>JAUVDD010000382.1 GCA_030595525.1 Puniceicoccales bacterium | reverse complement strand
GCGCAAAGGCGGTATCCGGATATGGAATACGAACATCATCGAA
Source organism: Puniceicoccales bacterium (assembly GCA_030595525.1). GTDB lineage: Bacteria > Verrucomicrobiota > Verrucomicrobiia > Opitutales > Oceanipulchritudinaceae > Oceanipulchritudo. The sequence goes on along the minus strand of JAUVDD010000382.1, from coordinate 2,759 downwards.
AACATTGGCATATTTTTCCTCAGGAAAATAGAAACTGTGAGGTGCCTTGTGTCCCAACATCAGCAAGAACGGCTGATCCTCTTTCTGCATATTCAGCCAGTCGATGGCCATGTCGGTAACAACATTGGTATAGTAACCCGCCACCACTTTTCGTTCACCGTTATTGGTACGGAATTCTGTATCGAAGTACTTACCCTGCCCACGGTGAGTGACAAAATGATCAAATACGGGTCGTTTACTGTCATCGACAACCCCCATGTGCCATTATACAAAGTATGCGGGGGAATAGCCAGATTTCTGCAACTGACGCGGGAATGTTGGCAGATCTTTGGGATAATCGGTGAAGTTATTGGTTACTCCGTGGGAATGGGCATAGAGGCCACCCAGAATGGAGGCGCGACTCGGAGAACACAGGGAAGTCGTGCAGAAGTGATTTTCAATCAAGGCACCCTCGGATGCCAACCGATCGATGTTTGGTGTCTCCAAATAGGGATTTCCCATACAACTCAAAGCATCCCAGCGCTGGTCATCGGTTAGGATGAAGACCACATTTGGTCGCGCCGCCAAAAGGCTTTGGAACACACCAACGAACGAGATCAGCCCGAAGAGGATCAGTCTGTGAACAGTGCTAATATTGGAATAATTCCAGTTGGTGGGGAACAGTTTGAATATTCTCATATTGGTCCAATCCTTCTACAAGCTGGGACCTGACCACGCAAGCGACTTATTTGTCGTTCCTGAAAATTTACTACTTGTCAGTACCCGATGTATTCGGACATTTCCAACTCTGGCGCATTTTCCACTTCCGCTGGGTCCGGCATGCGCCACATGTAATCTGGATCGATTCGAGGCATACGATCCCCGTATTGCTCCATGAGCTGGATTTTCTTTTTCAGGAGCTCACCAAAATTTGGTCCGTAATCATGCATCCATTCACCCTTCTGATGAATTGGCATAAAGACCGTTTTGGAAGATTCCCACAAACTGAGCAGGTTGCAGGTATTAGCCAACTCGCTTTGAACCATTTCACGAGTCAGGTTCAAGTACTCCACTCGTTTGCTCTCGGACTCGGTCTCCAGATAGCCATGCACACCAGCAATCCATGCCAAAATGTTCCTCAATGTCAGGCTGTAGCATTGGTAAGCCCTCAGGCGGATTTCCAGATCTTCGAATACTGCTTTTGATGGCAGGTCATTCGACATGCTGCTCAGGACCTTTTGTGTTTCAACAAGCGCCTGTTCGATTGTCGGAAGCGTTTCCCGATCAAATCGCTGAACGAATTCCTCGCTTTCTATTGTACTATGAATGTCCCAGAGAGCATCCGCCTGAAGATCCACGTTGTGAGGATTGTTGAACGTGGTTAGCATATAATCCTCATAATAAGCACGTTCAGCGACAGGAATTGCTTCGATGTCTGGAACAAACGGACGCACCCAAAAGCGATACCAGGCAAATCCCAGACCTCCGTAGAGCGGCAAAACCGGTGCTTGTCGGACTGCTTTGTCGGACAACTCCCAGATCCTGACCAATTCCGCTGCGTACTTTGTTCCTACAAGTCGTCTGGAAGTCTGCGACAGGAACTCATTCAAATTCAATTCCTTCTGTAACTGGAAAGCCCGAAGGACCTCACGATTAACGTCATAGGGAGATATGGAGATCGGATCATACTCAATCTCGAGCCGGGAAGTCCCCGCTGATCTCTCAAGCTCCAAAGCCTCGTGGGTCAAAATGGGTGCTGGCAATCCCATGATGTAAGGATTTCCCTCCGCCGCGGCATAACCAATTCGATATGAACTGCGATCCTCGAGTCGGCGGTTTCGTTCCATGTCTTCTTGGATATCCATTCGCTGCGTCCGGACCAGACGATCTAGGCCATCCCCTAACCCATCATAAATGATCTGCTTCTCCTCCTTGATATTATTCAGTCCCATGTGAATGCGAAATTCCGGATTAATCTCCCGGGCGGCGTCTCGAAGAAGTTGATAATACTGAATGACTAGTCCAGCTGCTTTTTTAGCAATGACATCATCAGGTCGCCATTCACGAACAAGGTACTGTCCACCATTTCTCCCTGGATACAAACTCTCCGTATATTCAAAGCCGGAACCACTGTCGTTGATCAGTGTTGTCAGAAATCCTATTTCAGGAATTTCCTGAAGCAGGTTCTTTATCAAACTGGCATAGTGCCAGCGAACGATAGGATGTGCCAAAGTCAGTGTATAACGTGGACGATATGAACGGAAAGGATGATCGACCCGTGCACCCCGCAAATATGGGTACTTTGCCAGCAATGATTCTGGAGCAGATCTCGGATTTGCCACGTGCATACCGGGGGTCAGTCCATACTTAACAGCAAGCTCAGTTTGTTCCCTCAGGAAATCGAGGTTAGCTTGAAGATATTCCGGGGGATACGTTCCCTTGTTGAGCTCCGTTTCCACAAACTGATCCAAGTCGGGCAGGTATTGATAGAATCGATAGTAAATCTCTCCCTCGGGACCATCCTCCATGGCAAATGGTTGCGGAAGGGAGTTTACAATCACATGGGAGACTCCCATTCGGGCAGTTTCCCGGATTGCTGCCTCTGGATCGTAACCTTTACTAAATCTTCTCCAGAATCCGTAGCACCCATCCTCGCCAATGATCACGGAAAATGCAGGTGCTTCTACCCGACCATCGAAGAATTCCGAAACGCCCAACTCGCACCAATCATCTCTCACCCGGCAGAACAAGGCGTAAAGCAAATGCGTTTTTGAGGAAAC
>JAUVDD010000212.1 GCA_030595525.1 Puniceicoccales bacterium | reverse complement strand
TCTCAGCGAGCAATTCCGGCCCTCTTCCCGACCTGGCTGTCCGGCATATTTACCGGGAGATCATTTCTGCAGCCATCGCATTGGAAAAGCCGCTAAAGGTAGCCTACCTCGGGCCGGAAGCGACCTACACTCATCAGGCTGCTCTCAAGAATTTCGGCTCCAGCATTAACTACATGCCAATGAATTCGGTGCCCGATGTTTTTACGGTAGTTCGTCGGGGAGATGCAGATTATGGAGTGGTTCCGGTTGAAAATTCGACCCAGGGAACCGTGATCAGTACATTGGATATGCTGGTGGAGTCTGAGCTGACGATCGTTGCCCAGATCTACATGTATATCGCCCATTGTTTGATTTCCCAATCGCCGTTGGGAAAAATCACCAGTGTTCACTCGAAGGACAATGCGCTGGGACAGTGTCGTCAGTGGTTGTCGAGAATGCTTCCGGGAGTGGATTTGGTGGATTCAGCCAGTACGGCGGCTTCTGTTAAATACGTGAAGGAAAACCCGAATGCTGCTGCGATTGCGAGTAGTGTGGCTGCGGAATTATATGATGTTCCCATTGTTGAGCAGAACATCATGGACAAGACCGACAACGTCACCCGGTTCCTGGTGATTGGCAAGACACCGACACCGCTGCTCGGTGAGGGACGGGACAAAACGAGCCTCGTCTTCCTACTGCATGATGAGCCCGGGACGCTGTTGAAGGCGTTGGAAATGTTTAGTAGCCGGGGAATCAGTTTGAAGAAGATTGAATCCCGCCCGAGTCGAAGACGGCCATGGGATTATTACTTTTACGTGGATATTATTGGTCACCGCGATGAGCCGGAAGTCAAAGCTGCCTTGATGGATCTTGAAGGAATGTGCCCGATTCTGAAGTTGCTGGGTAGTTATCCCAATACTTCATTTGAGTGAGAATAATATGCGGCTCCGAGTACGTGTTATCCCCAATGCATCCCGAAGCGAAGTAGTTGGCTGGGTGGATGATGCATTAAAGGTAAAGCTTCAAGCTGTTCCTGAGGATGGAAAGGCAAACCGCGCCCTGTGTGAGCTTCTTGCCGGTAAGGTTGGTTGTCGAGCAAGACAGATTACGATCGTTTCCGGTGAAAAAAGCCGGATTAAAACCTTGGATTTACCGATCGACGGAGATCCTTGTAAGATTTTCAAATGAGCCTTTGTCTTGCCACAAGTATTACCCATCTCCAAAAAACAGAATTATGAGACAGATTAGTTTCCGTATGCTGCTTTCCATCACCTTGGTGGTCTTAACTGTTCAATCCATGTATGGTCTGTATATAACTGGCTCAGATCTTTTGGATAAGGGGATTCAAGATGCGATAGTGGAAGAACTTGCTGCAGCAAAAATCCAGACCGAAGTATCCTTTGACGGTTCTCTTCTCGGAGTAGGTGATATACGTGCCGGCACAGTTGATGCCTGCATTGTGGCTATTCCTGACGGAAGCGATCCCATTTCCAGTGGACAGGTTTTCTCGTTTGGATTTCAAATTGTCGCTTTTGCAGTAAATGCGGACAATCCGGTGACGGAACTGGACTACCAACAGTTGAGCAATCTTTTCAAATACAACGGAAACATCGAAACCTGGACGACCCTGACGACCCAATTAGATTGGCAGGGCAGAAAAGTGCTGCTTTGGGCAGCCCGTTCGGAGAAAGCCATTGCTTTGGAGATTTTCAATGCAGTGGTTTTGAAAGGATCTGAGTTGAAGAGTTCACTCCGTTACAACCCCATCAATAGCGAGGAATTATTTCGTATCGTGGAGAGAGATACGTCTGCACTGATGGTGGTTCCGAATATTACGCTTGGACCGAAAGTCAGGTTGTTGGCGGTCAAGGCCGAGCGTACTTCGCAATCCTACACCCCCAGTGCCGATAATGTGTTTTATGGTGACTATCCCTTGAGACTTCCTTTTCAACTGGTGATTGCTGACTCAGTTGATGCTGAAACGGTTAATATACTGCTGAAAGCAATATATTCGGATCGGGTTACCAAAGCTCTTGAAGCTGCCTATTACATGCCGCTCCCGGCATCTGAAAGACAGGCGGTTTTGTCCCAGCTAAAGTAGACTTCAGAAGAATATCTTCCTGAAGAGGCTCTTTATATCCTCGAGAATAATATAAACTGCCGGTACCATCAACAAGGTGATGAAAGTGGCAAAAAGAACCCCAAATCCCAGGGAGGTTGCCATGGGAATCAGGAATTGAGCCTGCAGACTGCGTTCAAGAAGGATCGGAATAAGGCCTACGAAAGTCGTGAGCGAGGTCAGTAGAATTGGTCTGAATCGAACAACACCTGCCTCCCTTACCGCATCCACCAATGGAAGCCCTTCCTCCCGCCGGCAGTTGATGTAATGCACGAGGACCAGCGAGTCGTTTACGACAACCCCAGATAGTGCGATGATCCCCATTAGCGAAAGGATACTGAGAGTCTGCATGGTCACTAAATGACCAAGGATTGCTCCGCCAATACCAAACGGCACCACGACCATGACAATCATGGGCTGGAGGTAGCTTTTGAAAGGAATAGCCAGAAGGGCGTAGATGACGAAGAAAACCAGAATTACACCGCCGAGAAGGGAGTCCTTGGTTTCCTCCCAGTCCTTCGCTTCACCATCTTTTACCAAACGGACCCCTGGATACTTTCCCTCGATTTCCTCCAGAATGCTTTTTTCTTTTCCGCCGTGTCCGTAGAGCGCCTTATTGATTGCCGCAAAGTCGGTGACCGTCTTGTCGGCATCTGACTGAATGTTGATGACTCGTTGACGATCGATCCGGGTGATGGTTGGGAAGCCTTCACCAATCTCCAGATCCGCTACTTCCTTTATGGGGATTTCAATCCCACCAGGCAGGCGAATGCGCATTTCTTCCAATTGAGTGAGCGTAGTCCGATCGGCCTTTGGGTAACGAACCATCACTCGCACATCGTCCCGTCCGCGCTGAATACGCTGTGCCTCAGCACCATAGAAAGCTGCACGGACTTGTCTGGCTAAATCGTCCACCCGGATTCCCAGTGGTTCGGCCGATGGTTTTAGCTTCAGTTTAATTTCCCTTTTTCCTTCCGAAAAGGTATCTCTAACATCGAACAGTCCCGGGAATTTGGTCAGCTCCTCACGAATATCGCGGGCCGCCAGGCGAAGTTGATCGAAATCGGGTCCCGTTAAGCGGATATCAACCGGTAAGCCTGTCGGGGGACCAGCGAATGCATTAATGGTGAGCTGACGGATGCCCGGAATGTTTCCTATCTTTTCACGCCACCGTTTAGAAACATCCTCCGCGGATGAGTCGCGTAATTCGGATTTAGCCAACTCAACAAAGAAAAACGCAAGGTTGGTGCCCTGGGCACCTTGACCAAATCCGAGGAATTGGGAGTGATGCTTTATCGGGTTTACTTTCCCATCTGCCATGTCCTCCTCTGCAATCTCATCCAGCGAACCGCCGATATGATCGAGGACTTCCTTTGTGGATTCAAACGGTGTGCCTTCCGGCATCTTCAGGAAGACTTGAATGAAATCGCTGGGAACGCTTGGGAATGGGGAAAACTTGACCCATCCGGCTTTAATTGTTCCCCCCATTACAATGATGAAAGCGAGGAAAATCGCCATGGTCAGGTATCGCCATTCCAGAGCCAGAGCCAATTGTGGACGGTAGAATTTTTGAACGAACTTTTCCAATCCGTCAGCGACTGTGCGCTGCATTCTGGAAAGGATGTTGAGTTCATCCCGGTGCTTTTTATCACCAACATTACATAGGGACAGGTGATATGGCAGGACCAGTTTGCTCTGTACCAAAGAAAAGAAGAGGGTGGGGATGACCACCAGGGGAATCACGGCAAGGAATTTCCCCAATGTTCCCGGCAAGAGGAAAA
>JAUVDD010000101.1 GCA_030595525.1 Puniceicoccales bacterium | reverse complement strand
GAAACGGTTCTCTCCATACGTCTGGTCCTTCATTACAGATACCTACAATCCGGAAACGGGAGCAGAAGGTGCCACTGGAATGACACATGATTGGAATGTCAGCAGGGAATTAGTTGGATGCGCCAAGCGCCCGATCATTTTGGCCGGTGGTCTTAATCCAGCCAATGTGGCTCGGGCCATCTGCTCAGTCAAACCGGCTGGAGTCGATGTTCACACGGGTGTTGAAGGTCAGGATGGCAGGAAAGATTTCCATTTGGTCAATGCTTTTGTTTCTTCCTCAATATCTGCATTCCAAGCCACCTCTCTTTAATAGAATATATTGTCTGGCCAAAAGTTTCTTTCTCGTTAGGATTCAGGTTTGTCTCAACAAACGATATCACCAACGCAATTATGACAGATTCAGAATCATGTATTATTATCGGAGCCGGCATTTCGGGTCTATTAGCCGCCCAACGCCTTATGCGATATGATATGGATGTCACTGTCATAGAAAAATGCAAAACCTACGGAGGAAGAATGGCCGTGAAACAATTGGGCGATGCAGTCTTCGATGCTGGCGCACAATTCATGACCACCCGTAACCTGATCTTCAGGGAACGTGTTGAACTCTGGCTATCCAAGGGTGAGGTAAAACCATGGTACCCCGGTCCGCTTAAAAACATGCGTTATGTTGGATCAAATGGCATGACCAAAGTATCCGACAGAATTGGTGAATCCCTTAACGTTCGCTTGTTAGAAAAAGCTGTTAAGGTGAAGTTCTCCAAGAACCGATGGAAAGTGACCACTGAAGTCCATGGTGAGAGTGCTAACCGCTCCTATGAAGCTGATTGGCTTATCATGACCGCTCCCGTTCCACAGAACCTGGATCTTTTGGATGCCTCCAAAGTCGAACTGGATTACGATGATGAAGTAGAGTTAAGAAAAATCCAGTATCTGCCATGTCTGACAATTATGGCCCAGATGAATGGCCCATCCGGCCTTCCTAATCCTGGTGCCATGGATCTCAATCATGAAGTATTGAGATGGATCGGGGATAACTATATGAAAGGCATCTCGCCTGTTCCTGGTAGTATTACCCTGCAATGCTCTACAAAATATTCCTCGGATAAATGGAAACTCAGCGACGAGGACCTTATCCAAAATGTGATGACTGCTGCCAAGCCGTACTTGAAGGCCGATCTGGTTGAAGCCATCATCCATCGCTGGCGATATAGCGATCCTGTCAGGATTTATAATGAAAAACATCCGTTCCGCAAACCGTACTTTATAGACGACAACCTCAGGATCGGCATGGCCGGGGACGGGTTTAATGGTCCCAGATTGGAAGCTTCAGGATTGAGTGGCATGGAGTTGGCGTCCGCTATCATCAGCCCGGTTTGATATTTTGCTATTTCCAGTAGTTTGATGGGTTGACGAGACGCTTTCCCTTGGAAAGTCTGGGCTCATGTCTAAAGCCGTATTATTGGTTAATCTGGGATCTCCGGAATCCACTTCAGTCGCGGATGTGAAACGCTATCTGGACGAATTCCTGACCGATGAGCGTGTGATTGAAAAAGCGTTCGTTCGGAAAGTGATCGTACCTTTGGTCATTCTTCAGACTCGTCCCAAAAAATCAGCGGAAGCCTACGCCACCGTTTGGACAGACCAAGGCTCACCTCTCATTGTAACCAGCAAGGAGCAGGCCGCATCGTTGGACGGTTCAGTTGATCCAGCCGTCTATCTGGCCATGCGCTATGGGAATCCGTCGATCTCCGATGTTGTGGAGAAGATTCTCAACGATGGAATTACATCGCTGTTCGTGATTCCCTTGTATCCTCAATACGCCATGTCCAGTTACGAGACAGTCGTGGTAAAAGTAATGGAGGAAGTAAACAAGCGGAAGCCGGATCTGGATATTGAATTCCTCCAGCCATTTTATAACGATGATGCTTATCTGGACATCCTTGCTTCCAGTATCCAGGATCATCTTCCCGAAGGTACAGAAAAATTGCTGTTTAGTTTCCATGGAATTCCGGAAAGGCATATCAATCTATCTGATCCATCTCACGCCCACTGTCTTTGTGTAAAGGATTGCTGCGACAGGCCGAATCCTGCCCGCGCCACCTGCTATCGGCATCAGTGTTTGGAAACGGTGAAGGGAGTGGTTTCACGACTCGAACTGTCCGAGGATAAATACTTTGTCTCCTTTCAAAGCCGACTCCTCAAGGATCCATGGCTGACCCCGTTCACTGACGTCACACTCGAAAGACTTGGCAAGGAAGGCTTGAAGAAAGTGCGAGTCGTCTGCCCGGCATTTGTAACGGATTGCCTCGAAACCCTCGAGGAAATCGCCGTCGAGGGTAAGGAAATCTTCCTCGGGGCGGGTGGAGAAGATTACGACACCATCCCATGCTTGAATAATGATCCCAGATGGATTCAGTATTTATCTGATAAAGTAGAAAGCTGGCTAACTCATAACAATAATGGATCCCAAGTATGTTAATACCTGACAAATGGCTCCTTCTGATCGGAACCATGGCCTATGTTGCGGCCTTGATTCTGACCCTCCTGCGCTTGTCCAACAAGCGACCACCTTTGCATGCCGTGAACCTGGTCCTCATCCTGGTCGGTTGGGTCGTTCAAAGTGCCGGTCTCTGGATGCTCGGAATGAATGCTGGAAGCTGCCCCATCCGGAATCCATTCGAAGTCCTGCAATTTATCAGCTGGTCTATTGTCATTCTGTATATTTTCACCGGTCAGGTATTTCGCTTATCCTTGTTCGGAACCGGCTCAGCAGCTCTTGCCGCCATCATTAGTTTCTCGGCTTATCTCATCCCGGGAGGAAACAAGGTCTCTCCACATTCTTTCCTCGGGGGAGATCCGCGAATTGAGGCTCATGCATCACTCGCCCTGGTTAGCTACGGCATTTTCGGACTATTGGCGGTGCTCTCAGTCCTTTACTTGTTACAAAACAACAGCCTGAAAACAAAAAGGAATTCCGGCGTATTCAAGTTTCTTCCTTCACTGGTTGATATGGATACTGTCTTGATGCGACTGCTCATAATGGCCTGTGTCGTCTATACAGTTTCAGTGGCCATCGGGGCAACGTACTGGATCGAACACACAAATGATGTCGCTTTACCAAAACTAACTCTTACTCTGGCCTTATGGGTGGGCTACTGGTTAGTCCTGATTCTCCGGGCTATGAATAAGCTTTTCGGAACACGGCTCGCCTGGAGTTGCATACTCCTCATGATTGCCGCCTTGGCCATTCTTTGGCCAGTCGAAGCCAGTCGCGAACACAACTCACTCGCTGACTCGACCGTTGAATCCCAGCCTTTTCAAAATGTCGTCTGATTCCCCCCGTCTCATCACGATTGGATGCAACCATCACAAGACGCCCCTGGAAGTCCGGGAGCGTCTGGCATTGTCTTCGGAAAGTGCCCTGCTTCTACAAAATAAACTGAAGGAACATCCGGAAATTCTTGAAGCAGCCATCCTGAACACCTGTAACCGTATGGAAATTCATGCGGTAGCCAACGGTGATTCAGTAATGGATCATGTTTCCAGAATGCTGGGATCCATTGAGGATTTCCCTGTACAGGAATTTCTCGAACATGCCTACGTTCATGAAAACATGCAGGCCATCAACCATGCTTTCAGGGTGGCAGCTGGCTTGGATTCACAGTTGGTGGGCGAAACCCAGATATTGGGACAGATGAAGAGCTCCTATGCTACGGCCACTAAGCAGAAAATGGTTGGCCCGGTTCTTCACAAATTCTTCCAGAAGTCATTTCAGGCAGCCAAGTGGGCACGCACGGAAACGAAAATCGGAACTGGCCAGGTAAGCCTTGGTAACGTTGCTGTTGAATTGGCCACCCGGATATTCGGCAAACTGACAGTTAGCAGGACTCTGGTTATTGGGTCAGGGGAAGTCGGCCGGGAAGTGGCCAAAGCATTTCGAAGTCGTGGAGTTGCCTGCATGTCCATTGCCAGCCGCACTCATGAACGGGCACAAAAGCTGTCACGGGAAATTGATGGTCTGGTTATTCCCTTCAATTCCTGGCAAGATACACTTCCCTATGTGGATATCGGGATTTTTGCCACTTCCGCACCGATGAGCATACTCGACAAGGCAACCCTGCAAAATGTGTTGAGGAAGCGTTCCAGAAAACCTCTTTTCCTGATCGACCTTGCCTTGCCAAGAGACATTGACGCAAGTGCCTCCGAGCTATCGAATCTTTATCTGTACAATTTGGACGATTTGGCTGACATAGCTAATGAAAACCTGAAAAACAGGCAAAAGGAAGTGGATACCTGCCTGATTGAATTGGATCGCAAGGCACACTATACGTGGAAAAGCATGAAACTCGAAAGCTGAGACCTGCTATTCTGCCAACAGTTGATCAATTCGCCTGCCGACTGTTTCAGAATCCGCTCCGTGTAGATGGCTAAACAACTCATTCGCTCCTTCGAGGTGTGCTTTCCTCAAATCAGGGTCTTTAAGAAAATCCTTTAATTTATCAGATAAAATCCTCGGATTAGCATCCTTTTGAAGGAATTCAGGATAAAGTTCCTTTTTCAGGATTAAATTGGCGATCCCCAGCCACTCAATACTGATCAGCCTTTGACCAATCCAAGCTGTCATGGGATGTGCCCGATAGACGATTGCACCCGGAATTGCTGCTAGTGCACAATTGAGTGACATTGTTCCTGAGCTGGTCAATACGGCACTCGCCGATGCACCCTCACTCACTGGACGCAATTCTATCACCGACGAATCTAGCTCAGTTGATTGCAATGCTTGTTCGAGAACCTCAAGAATCCCCTCTTCCGGATACAAACAAACACATTTCCGCTTTCCTCCGGAATCCCGATATGCAGCAAAGGTCTCCAGCATTACCGGAAAAATTCTACTCACTGCCTGTTTGCGACTGCCTGGCAAAAAGAGGATGGGACCATCTGGATCGTAATTCAGCGGATTTTCGTATCCCTCCCTGACGAATGGATGACCAACAAAATGAACAGGGAGCTCGGTGTCTTTATAGCAATCCAATTCGAAAGGGAAAATCGCACCAAGCTCATCCAGGACCTTGGCCATCTTGAACCGTCGCTTGGCTTTCCATGCCCAGATCTGTGGCGATACGTATTGATAAACAACTACATTTCCACCGCCCTTCACGCTCAAGCCCCGCTTCGCCAATGCGTCTGCAAAGCGGAGATTAAACCCTGGATAATCGACTAGGATAATCACCTTCGGTTGATACGTTTCCACCCAATCCAGCATTCCGTTAAACAACTGTTTAAACATGCCATAGTGACGAATCACTTCAACTAGTCCAACTACCGAATCCTTGGTCAGGTCATGTAACAATTGCACACCTGAATTTCCAAGTGCGGGTCCACCCAGAGCGGATATTCGCCAATCCGGATGCGTTTCGAAAATCTCCCCGGCAATCAACGCAGCATGCTGATCACCGGAATGCTCACCAGCGATAAACAGCACATCAACCCGGTTATCAGGTGGAGATGGCAGTTTAATGATCTCCGATCCCATAATGCACTACCTGCTTATCGAGGCCGAATGTTCACGGATTTGCTCAGTAATCATCATCGCCACTTCCAAAGCTGTGGCTGCTTCAATTCCTCCAACTTTAGGGGAAAGTTTTTCCCGCACACAGTCCACAAAGGCAGCCAGTTCAAGCTTCAATGGCTCGTCCTTTTCAATGGGGATTTCTTCCGTTGTCAGGTTTAATCCATCCTTTCGAACGATGTGACCACTTTGTTCCATGAAGTTGAGCGAAAGATAACCATCCGTCTGAAATACTCGGATCTCCCGAACTTTCTTCGTACTGACTCGACTGGTACTGATGTTTGCTACGCAACCATTCGCGAATTGGATCCTGGCGTTGGCAATATCCTCTTTACCGGACAACACATTCACTCCAACAGAATCAATTTTCTCAATCGGCGACTTCACCAATTGTTGAATTATACCGATGTCATGAATCATCAGGTCAAGAACCACACCTACTTCAGTACCTCGAATATTAAAAGGTGCCAGCCGGTCTGCTGTGATGTACAACGGGTTCTGCACATTTTCTTCCAGGTAACTCATTACTGGATTGAAATGCTCGATGTGACCAACCTGCACCAACCTGTTCGTCTCCTTTGCTTTATCCAGGACCCTGTGCGCTTCCTCCAGAGATGCGCAGATCGGTTTTTCAATCAAAACATGTGCTCCCAGCTCAAGAATAGGGATGGCCACGTCTGCGTGCTTGTCGGTGGGGACAACGATACTAATCGCTTCACACTCAGCGGCCAAGGCTTCTGCAGAGTCGAAGGCCTTGGTACC
>JAUVDD010000277.1 GCA_030595525.1 Puniceicoccales bacterium | reverse complement strand
CACTCCTTCTCCAGGATTCAAGATGGTTTTCTGGAACTTGCCAAAATTCAGGATTTCCAACCTCAGTAAGGGCTTCGCTACCGACTGGATTGAAATGGATGGACTCATCAATACCCAAACGGGTGCTGAAGGATTTCATGGATGGATACGGGTTAAGGGAGAACTCGAACCAGGCGAATCAGTTGTCATTCGAGAACCTGATACAAAAAACCAACCCGAGGGTTTGGCACGGACAGTACATCCTGCGTTCATGATAGGTCCGGCTGACAAGATTCAAATCGAATTTCAACAAAACGAAAAAGGTTGCTCCATTGCGTGTTTATCAATGGAGGAGGAAACGCCAGTCGCCAGTGCTAAGACGGGGCAGGGTTGGTTTCGGATCGAAGATTTCCAAATCGACTTATCGAACATGGAGTTTAATCGCGCAGATGACCCAAACCGCCCTTTTTATCTGGCAGCGGGTAGCCTGTCATTTCGGGAAGAATACGCACAAATACAAATCGAAGCTACCCGGCGATCCGATCAACTGGTAGGAACCACCGACCCAAGAAAAAGGATATTCAACGAAAAAGCGTACAATTTTGATAGCACAGGGAATCCTCTACCTGACAAAGATTTGATTAACATCACCGCTACAAACCTCAGGAAAGAACCTTCAACTGAACTGAACAGAGACAATCTTCCAGCACTGTTTTCCTGGCCGACACAACCACCCGAGTCATTGATGGTCCTCACTGATATTCCAGAATGGAATCAGGCCTACCGCATTGGAACGAAAGGAGCTAAACAACTGAACAGTTTTCTTGATCATCATTGGCCGTTTAAACAAGACCGTGGGTTGATAAAAATGACCTCTTCCGATCGATCCATCACCTATCAACATTCCTTACCAATCAATACAATAGCAAAGGACGCCTGGTACAGCTTTCTTTCGGGACCAACTGATGAAGGTGCAGATTCCAAACCAACCAAATTTGCCTTGTACCCGAGTCCTGTCAGGGATGCCGATTTCATTCAATTCAACGATACGACACTAAAGGAAAACATCAGGAACTTGTCATTACACATTCAATTAAATCCCTCCTATTCAATCAGCGACTTCTTCAACGAGGGTACAATCTTGACAGCATTTGATTCCCGTCGTGAAAATCCGCTACATCAACTGCTTCCTTTAAGAGGACTCCTTGGTAAGGATTTTCGATTAGTCACACGAGGAAGCGCATTCATTCTGCACATCGCTTGTTTGAAGGCGCATGATGACGTGATGATTAAAAAAACTGCCAGAGTTTGGTTGCTGGAAGTTCCAACGGAGAATAATCGGGGACAATTTGAGATAGTTCACTTTGAATGGACAGACCCATTCACTCACTTGGCAAATATCAATTAAATCCCAGTTCCAACTGTGACTGATCACTCGCCTCGGGAAACCTGACGCCTACTCCGATCAAACGAACCGCGTGAGGACTTCTCTCAAATGCTTCGCTCATCAAGTGCTTAATAATCTCCGGATCCAGTGCCACACCTGTTTGCTCTTTTGTTGTCTGTTGGAAATTAGAGAATTTCAGCTTAACAAACACTTTATTAAAGGGACGAGGCTCCTTCATCTTTCCCATGTCAGTCTCCAGTTCCTGAAGAAGCACAGGAAGCTGTTGCCAGCAGGCATCTATCGTCTGGATGTCCTGTGGATAGGTCCGTTCTACACTGACACTCTTTCTTTCTCTTTCCGGTTCCACTTCTCGATCATCTTCTCCCCTGCTACGGGCATATAATTCGGTAGCGCGGCTGATTCCCAACCATTGCTCAAGCTCATTTATCGCAACTTCCTGAAGTTGGCCACAAGTCTCGATTCCATGATTCTTGAAAATTTCCTCTGCTCTGGGACCCACCCCGGGGATCCGGCGAACAGGCAATCCTTTCATGAACGCAGCTATGTCATTCGGCAGAATCGCGAATTGGCCATTCGGTTTTTTCCAGTCACTGGCGATCTTCGCCAGCATCTTATTGGGAGCAATCCCCGCACTGGCAGTCAGCCCAGTTTGTCGAAGGATTTCCCTCCGAATCTCCTTCGCGATGTCATACGCATAACGCTTGTGATGACTTACATCCAGGTAAGCCTCATCCAGAGAGAGGGGTTCGATCAATTCCGTGTATTCAGCGAATATGCTCCGGATACATCTGGATTCCTTGCGATAGGCATCAAACCGAACCGGCTTGATGATCAGATGTGGACATAATTCCAGTGCCTTGAATACAGGCATTCCCGACCGGCAACCAAATTCACGTGCAATATAATTGCAGGTCGTCAACACACCGCGATTGGAGCTGCCTCCCACTCCGACTGGTTTATGTGCAATCGCTGGATCATCACGGCACTCTATGGCCGCATAGAAAAAATCCATATCAACATGGATGATCTTTCTCATCCATGCGGGATATCAAATCACGGTTCCGGCAGGAACAATCCCGCTCTTTGTCACGACCAAGACACCATCGCGCACGATGACATCGCCTTGTTCGAACATATCCGGTTTTCCTTCCGGAGTAAGCCGGACATTATTCCCAATCCGTGCATTTTTATCAATGATGGCATTCTCAATGTAGCAATTTTCTCCCACACCAATATCGGGCCGTTGGAGATCCTTATTTTCTTTCCGTTCAGCGTCGCTCTCGAAGTCGTCCGCACCCATCATAACCACATTTTTTAATTTATTCCCTGATCGGATAACGGAACGAACACCGATAACACATCTCTCTATTTCCGCATCATCAATAATTGATCCGCCGGCCATGATACCCTTCTTGATATTGACGCTGGTGATCTTGGATGCGGGAAGGTAGCGTGCTCGTGTATAGACAGGATTTTTGCCATCGAAAAAGTTGAATGGCGGTACGGTGTCAGTCAGGCTGAGGTTCGCTTCGAAGAAAGAATGAACCGTCCCGATATCTTCCCAGTAGCCCTCGAAGGCATAACCCTTCAAGCTCACTTTACCAAGCAGGTGTGGAATCACTTCTTTCCCGAAATCGGTGTAACTGTTATCCAGGCTTTTCTTCAAGGCGCCCATGCTGAAACAGTAAATACCCATATTCGCCAAAACGTACTTTGCATTGTCTTCACTTTGCAGGAGTGAGGTAACCGCTTCACCCAATGCCAGTCCCTCGATAATATTTGGATCAGTTGGCTTTTCCACGAATTCCTTGATCTCCAAGTCATCGTCCACTCGCATTAATCCTAAACCGAGCACCTCACTTGTCCGCATTGCTTTTGCTGCGATAGTAACAGCCGCACCGCTGGTTTTGTGTTGTTCGATCAATTCTTCAAAATCCATTTGGTAGAGTTGATCACCCGACAAAATCAAAACCAGATCGTCGTCGCTGGCATTCAAGTGATGCAAATTCTGA
>JAUVDD010000298.1 GCA_030595525.1 Puniceicoccales bacterium | reverse complement strand
CACTCCTTTTTCCGCATTTTCGAAGAAAATCCTTCGCGGTTCGGCTTGCAGCGTGACAAGCTTGTTTCCGTTCTCATCCCTCTTTTGATTCCAAGCCCACCAATTATCCCAGCTCGCCTGGCCATCCAAAGTCCCTTCACCGGTGACAGCTATGTTCTCCTGCTCAAAGGCGTATATGAGAGGGGAATAATTAAAACCTTCCACACCTTCCCAACGCGTGTAAACCACCGGCAGGTAATGGCTGCTGTTGGTACTGAACAACAAAGTAGCGCCTTTGCTGACGACAAGGTTCACATTGCTCTTTAAGTGAATCGGACCTGTCAGGTAGCGCCCTTCCGGGACCACGACCTTCCCACCACCCCTTTTCACACACTCATCAATGGCCTCCTTGATGGCCTCAGTACATAAGGTAATGCCGCCTTCCTTGGCCCCGAAATCCGTGATATCAAAACTTTGGTCAGGAAATTCTGGCGCCTCAATCCGTGCCAGGATTTGCGGTAATGTATCCCAACCATCCGCAGCGTTCTCAGACTTGGTACAACCCGACAAAATCAGGGCGCAAACAAGTGCGATTTCAAAAAATCTGGTCTGTATTTTCATATTATCATTACATTAGCAGTTGTTTCAATGATGAGCCTATTGGATGGTAACAGCGTTATCGGATACCTTCTCTCCGTATATAATGTCGTTCTGTCCAGGCGTCGTTTTCATATCCTGAAGCGTGATGTTTCGGGTTTGCTCTCCTATCAACTCGATCAAGGCATCCGCTTTTTCGGGATAGTCCAATCGGCTTACCTTCACATCGAAGCATTGGTCCAGGTGAAGGATGGGGCCTTCATCAGGAACGATATTGATATTCTCAAATTCTATATCTCCCGCATCCTGGATCCGCAGGCCTTGGGCGGCCTTCACGCTAATATTTTCGAAACGCAATCCACTCATCGGCTTTTCAGGGAGTCCTATAATTCGAATCGCCGCTTGATGAGCATAAGCGCAAGTGATGTTCTTGAAATTGAGGTTACGATAAGTCGGCGTCTTTTCACTCAGTGGATGGGCTGGATAACGCTCGGTATAACGTAAAGTATTCACGATGATTGCCTCTTTCAGGATTTCCCCCATCTCAACATCCTGTACCCACACGTTCTCAATGACAGAACCCCGACCTCGAGCCGTTTTCAGGCGTATACCCCGATCGGTCCCATTGAATACACAATCGCGAATAAAGATATTTCTGATGCCGCCGGAAGTTTCACTTCCGATCACCACGCCTCCATGTCCTTGCCGACCTTGGCCATGCCGGATTACAACATTTTCACATGGAATACCGACTCGAAGTCCATCATCTGCCCGACCTGATTTGATCGTGAAACAGTCGTCACCCGTATCCATATCGCAATACTCGATAAGGACGTTTCTACAGGAATCGGGATTGCAGCCATCTCCATTCCCAATGTGACCATACTCTCCCTCTGTAGTGACTTTTACCTTACGAATCACAACGTTCTCGCAATAAATCGGATGTACCGTCCACATGGGACCATAAAGCAAGGTCACCCCTTCTATAAAGACATTGGTACAGCGGACAGGACTGACGAATGAGGGCCGCAGAAAATCGCCTTCCCCACCCCCGAAGTGGCGCTGACGCGAAGGCACGTTTTGCTCGCACAATTCACGCAAACGATCCCCTCCATCCGTCACAACTTTGCCATTCAGCATTTTCTTCCGCGTCTCGCGGTCCCCTTGCCAGGACAAACCTTGTCCATGCAAGCGCCCCGTCCCGGTAATCGCTATATTGTCACATTCGTAGGCATAAATCAAAGCGGATGGCTTCATGCACTCCAAGCCCTCATGACGTGAAAACACCTCGGGTAAGTAATCCTTTAAGTCATCGCTAAAAAGAACCAAGGCTCCTTCAGCGATATGCAGATTCACGTTACTGCGCAGATGAATCGCCCCAGTGAACCATTTTCCGGCCGGAATTAAAACCTTGCCACCACCCGCTTCTGAGCAGGCTTCAACAGCCTTTTGGATCGAAACCGTATTAAGGACCTCCACCCCTTCCACCGCACCGAACTCCCGGATATCAAAAACGCGATCGGGGAAAACCGGCCGCTTGAATTGCGGCATGGAGAAGGGTGCGTTGATGGGCTCGATTTGATCAGGGGCTGAATCCGTAATGGATCTTTCAGCTTTCTTCTCGAAAGAACAACCTGCTAGCAGCGTAACCGCCAGTACCACTAAAATGAGTCTATTCATTTGCGGCTACGATTAAGGGTGTAGTGAACGAGTGAGGCATAATATCATCAATAAATGCCGAATAGGTTAAATACTCTTCCAGCTTCATCCGAGCCTGCTGGCATGTTTTAGCGTCCACCAATCCAGTATTCTCCGCTAAAAATATGATATAGCTCGCTATCCGGCGAGCAAACTCAAGCTTGCCGGTATCGCTGATCGAATAGAACCGTGCCCGTTGACGGTACCCCGCTGGTGAATGATCTCCCAAGGCCTCCTTGTCGGTCTTTCCATCTGCAGCAAGCACGTACAGGAAGTTGTATTCGAACCAGAACATATGATCTGGATTTGGATCAAACTTTGCCAGGACTTCCCTGCACTCCTCTATTGTTTCGTAGGTGTCGTTCCGTCCTTCGAATACCAATGCATTCTGGATAAATTCACGGGCCATAGTCCTTTCAGTTTCCTCTTCACTGAATGCTCCTTTCAGCGCCAGGTTTTGTGTGAACTCATACCAATTTCCCCATAATTGCTGGTCTGCAGGATCGTCGGACTTCGAAAGTGCAACTCCCATCTCGTAGGTATACCGTCCACTCGTCTTGATCTCCAGATTCCCTCCGGTGACCTCTCCCATGACTTGATAATTCTCAGCTGATTTGCCGGAGCCCGAGTGAAATCCTATACTGACATTGAAAACCTGACAGACCTGCCATTGTTTTTCGATTAGGTCTCTCAGTTGGACATTATCCGCGTAGGGCATGTTTTTCTGGAACCCGAAAGCAGGGGCAACGAAATCAACCGGCATACCCATCGCTTCCGACAGCGCCAGCATGACAGCTGTTGTTTCCGGCGTTGTCAGTCCTGGTAACTCATCGATCGACAACTCCCGAAGATATTTTCTTCCCTTGTCGGTGGTGAACGCCTTCTCCCTGACAAGCCGGTACTTATCGTCGCGTTGCTTCATCTTGACCATCGATCCCCAGACATAACAAAGAAGGGA
>JAUVDD010000243.1 GCA_030595525.1 Puniceicoccales bacterium | reverse complement strand
ATTTCGAGACCGTTGATTGCGGCGCGCCCGCTGCCGCCGCCCGTGATAGTGAAGTCTGTTCCGGTCAAACCTGTGAACGTGACAAAGTCAACGCCTTCGGTGAAGGTTCCGTCAAAGAGAACAGCACCATCGAACGTTTTTGTCGTGCCTCCGATGGTATAGTCCATCGAACGTGCAAAACCCGTATCGCCATAGATCGTCACCGAGTAGCCGCTGGTGGTAAAATCCGAAGACAGCCCTGAAACCGTCATGGTTTCCGAATCGTTGAATCCATACCAGGCTATCATCATGATATCGTCATCGTTCGTCTTTGAACTGGCATTAAATGCACTATATCCCGCATTCACAGCAAGCGTCGCTCCCGAGGCGGTCCCATCACTCAGAGCCAGCGCCTTACCGGAAAATACAAGGCCATCGCCGCCATTCCTGCTGACTTGATTCCAGGTCTCGGAACCGTTGGTCCCGGCAGAGACCACCGTCCCATCGGGCGTGGTATCGAAGAGGTCAACCGTGGTATCCCCATGGTTCATGACAATCTTGATGCTGGAGGCATTTACAGTACAAGCCAGTGCAGCAAAACTAGTGACTATTAATAGTATTTTCTTCATTTTTCTTCCTTTTTGTTTGAGAGCATCTGAGATGTGAAACCGATCACATAGTTCAAAGTGCTCTGGTTAGTTTCTCTCATGAGAGAATATTAAACTTCACCTCGCGCAGTTCTTCTGTGAGTTCTTATTTGGTGAACCTCACTTCCCAGCCGACGGAGGAGGTCTCTTTCGGCAGGCAGGAAACTTTCAACAGATTTTCTGACTGTTCGACAGCGGCTTGCCTACCGTTGAAGGTGGCAGTGGTGCACTTGTAGCCGGCCGGCACGTGGAGGGTCAGGATGTAGCGGTCGTCGACGATGAGCTGACTGCGGCCGGCGAGCGTATTGTCCTCCCAGCTCATTTGTTTGATCTCGGCGGCACCCTGTGAGAGGTGACGGCTGGTGGAGACCAGTTGCGGACGGTTCAGCTTTTCACGGATGGCGATGGACTGCAGCCCCATGGGTTCGAGTTCTCCCAGTTTGATCTCATCTTTTAATACGCCGAGGAATTTGTCGCTCCAGAATTCGTAGACCAGGTATTCTTTGGAAGCGTCCAAGCCAAGATTCGCGAAGGAAACAGTGACCGCCGTAGCTGACTCCGCCTTCGCGTCATTTGCTCCGTGGGCACCGCCGGTCCAGTTGAGCCGGTGCAGCACGTTCCAGTTTTCGTATGGCTTGTTGAATTCGTTGAGCCAGAACGGGCAGACGTAGCCAAACTGGTCGCCGTCGATCAGATTCGAGCCGGAGCTCCCTTTCATGGAGGCGCGGTCGATGCTTTTGACCAGGTCGGTTTTCTGCGGATCAAAGTCATAGAGCTGGCCCGGAACTGAAAACAACACGGGTGCGGAACGTTTTGCGCCCACCAGATTACGGTCGTCTTTGTAGATGTCGGGTTTGTCGCTGAGCATCAGCAGACAGCCGGCGATGGAGGCCAGAGCCGGACGGATGATGGTATCGTTGTCTGCTGCCTGAATGGAGGTGCGCTTGAGCACATTACCAACGTCCTGTGCGGCTTTACGCGGAGAGACGTCGCAGTGATCCGGGTCATTGCGCCAGACGATACCGTTCCAGGAGTTGTACTGCTGCATGGTGACCGGACCGTAGCCGTCTCCTCCGATACGGCATGCATCGGCCAGGCCAACGGATTCCGGTAGCACCCCCCAGCAGGAGAGAATGAAGCAGTCGTTTCCCAACTCCTCACGAGCGATACGCATATAGGCGCGGAAGATGTCATCCGGGCGTTTACCGCTTTCGATCATGTAGTCGTGGTTGTGGTTGAGGTTGTCATAGATCATGTGGCGAAGCTGATCGATCTTGATGTACTTAAAACCGGCTTTTTTCAGACCGCGGAAGGTTGGACGGATCAGCTTGTCGGCCGCTTCCGGATTGGTGGAGTCCACCACGTAGGTTACCCAGTTACCGACAAACGGTTTCCCATCTTTTCCCTGTACGAACCATTCCGGGTGCTGGTCGGCAATCTCTTTATCGGTGAAGAAGCAGCCCATCCAAAGCGCCGGTTTAAAACCGGATTTTTCCACCGATTTAACATAGCCTTTCATACCCTTGGGATAGCCACCGGGTTGCCACTCAAGCCAGGTTTCCGGACGGCCACCGATATAGTTCTTGTTCCTCATCTCCGGCGGCAGTTTGCGTCCAGCGTCTTTCCCGCCCTGGAAGACGTCGTCAAGCTGAATGAAGTGGTAGCCGAAGTCTCCGAGGTTCTTTTCGTTCCAGACCTCCATTACCGCGTCGACATGTTCCTGTCTGCAGTTGCGCATGTAGGCCCACCAGGAACACCAGCCGCTGATGGAGTCTTTGCGGATCTTGTAGGTCCAGGGTTGGAAGTAGGGTATGTTCTTATGCTTCTGGTAGTAGCGTGGGCGAAAGACCAGTTCAGCTTCCTTTGCCGTGAAGGTCAGTTCGAAACGGGTGGTGCCGTCGGCGTTGCGGAACGATTTGATGACGCTACCTTCAGGTGCTTCCAGCATCCAATCCAGATTACGGTCGTAGATGGCGTTGTTTCGCAGATTGTTGCTCAGGCCGTGGGAGGTGCGGACCACGGCGAATTTTTTCTGGGCGCTGCCGCGGGTTTCTGCTGCAAGGGCTTCGCTGCTTGCATGAACCACCGCTTTGAATTCAGCAGCCTGAGCGAATTTAAGCTTGATGCGTTGCTCCAGTGCCGTCTCTCCGGAAACTTCAGCCGTTGCATCTACCTCATCGGAAAATGTGCCTCTAAGAAGAGTGCGGTGGTTGTAATTAAGGGTCAGGCTTTTTTTATCCCCTCCAACCTTTAGAATTGAAGCAACATTGGTTGGTCCGCCGGGAGCTTCCTTTGGTGCCGGATACGGGTAGGCGTTGCTGACGATCGCTGGAGCTTTTCCAACATATGTGATAGTGGCTTCAGCCCAGTTGGCGTGGTCGCTGGTCGTACCGTCTCCTCCGTCAGTTACAATAAGCTTCATGGTTTTCGCTCCTTTAAGCTTCACATCCACCTTTCGGGCTTGCTCCCCACCTTTGATCACGCCGCTTTCCCACACCGTTTTGCCATCCAGTTCGATCTGGAATTCGACAGAACCGCTGTTGCCGGACTCGCTGTCGATGCCAACAATGGCCTGGAAGCGGGTGGCGGATCGGTTAAGATTGATTTTGCATATACTTTTGGAGTGGGTTCCGATCCCATGGGAAAAGGCTTTGCCACCGATTGACAACGCGTTACCCGATACAGAGCGGTTTTTGCCGGGCACTCCCCAGCCCTGTTCAACGTGTGTAAGGTTAAGATCTGAAAGTTTCACTTCTTCTGCATGACTTTTGTTCGTGACCAGAGCAAGGCATCCAAACAACAGCGTTGCTGCAGTGAAGCTTCTGTAACCGCTTTTTATTGGAATGAGCATCTTGTCTCCTACTCTCCTTATGTATTGATTATTTATGCAATGCTTGAAAATGGTCTGTTTTTTCTATATCAACTATTACCGAGCAGCAATGAGGTTTAAATTACTAACTGTGATTACAACTGACCATTTGTGATATGTGCCATTGGGTGACAAAATTTAATGTGCGGAACAGGGT
>JAUVDD010000372.1 GCA_030595525.1 Puniceicoccales bacterium | reverse complement strand
AAAAGACTTGCGAGACAGGTTGAATCAGCTTCCGCCTGAAATCCTGAGAGCGAAGGGCAGAGTTCATTTGGATGGGACAACTTGGTCAATTGAGAAGACCGTCGATTCCCTGGACATCAGATCGACGACTGGATCGGGTTCCTCAAATTTAATTCTTATTGCACATGATGAGAATGAGGATTTGTTAAAAGCCACTGCGAATGTATTGATTTAACAAATGTCGATTGAACCCTCAACCTGCGCCATAATAGCCTGTGATGTTTTCAAGGATGAACTTGAAGCATTTGGTTCGGGAATAGATTGGCACACCATTGAATACCTGGAGATGGGGCTGCATGATCAGCCAAATATTTTACGTGAGGAAATCCAGAAAGTGGTCAATCGATTGGAAGAAGATTCCTCCGTTGAGACAATCCTTCTGATGTATGGGATTTGTGGAAACGGCCTGATTGGAATCGTTTCGAAGCGGTGTCATCTGGTGCTGCCGAGGGCCCACGATTGCATATCCATCCTGCTGGGCAGTCCGGATGTGCATCAGGGAGTGCTGAAAGAAAATCCCGGAACATACTTTTACAGTCCTGGCTGGGTACGTGGACGCCGTGTGCCGGGACCTGATAGGGATGTCCACTTGAAAACCTTTTACAGCGAACGCTACCCGGACGATGAAGAACTGGTGGAAGATCTGATTGATGCAGATCATGAGACATTCGAACATCACAATTGTGCGGCTTATGTCGAAGTGACCAGGGATGCATCAGCAGAATCCTATTGTCAGGATTGTGCGAGCTCGCTGGGTTGGCAGTATAAAAAATTACAGGGGGACCCTTCCCTGATTAAGGATTTTCTGAGTGGTAATTGGGAAGAGTCCCGATTCCTTGTCGTACAACCATCCTGTCCGATTGACGATGTGCTCAGATCACCAATACAAGGAATCCAGGGATAAGTTCATGTCTGTCTCAAAATTAGAAATCCGGATTCCGGGAGGACAGACGAAAAGTGTGGATCTGCAAAGCGCCATGCCGGATCAATCCCTGGCGAAAGCCCTTGAGGACGCTGGTGTTCCCTTGAATATGCGCTGTGGTGGCCGCGGATTGTGTCGTGGTTGCAAGGTTGAGGTGCCGGGTAATGAGAAACTGGATACATTCCGGGCATGTCAGAGATCGATGGAATCCTTGCCGGACAATCTATCCTGGATCCAGATCCCGGAGAACTCATGGCGTGATCATTCCCTGCATGGAGTCAGCGTGTTTGAGATTCATACTAAGGTGGAGTTGAATCCGTCACGAAATTCCGGATACGGAATTGCCCTGGATATCGGAACCACCACCTTGGCGGGAGCATTGTGGAGTTTTGAAGACCATCATTGTCTGGGTCATGATTCCCGACTGAATCCACAGGCACGCTTCGGCGACAATGTTGTTTCGCGAATTCATTATGCTATTGAGAACGAAACAGGGGCAGGGGATCTCCAGAGAGTTCTCGTAAAGGAAGGATTGATTCCGATCATTCGGGATCTTTGCCGTTCAGCTGGGATCGAAATGGGCTCCATTACCTGTGCCACAGCTTCGGGCAATCCGACAATGCTGCATTCCCTCGTCGGCGAGCCATTGGATGGCCTGGGGAAGTATCCATTCAAGCCTGTATTTCTGGACAGTAGAACCGTGGATTCAAAGGAGATCGGCTTCTGGAACTCTTTCGAACTGACCCTGCTGCCTGGATTGGGACCCTTTGTTGGTGCTGATATTTCGGTAGGCGCACTGGCGTCAGGATTATTGGATGACGAAGGTCCGATCCTGTTAATCGATTTTGGTACAAACGGCGAAATTCTTTTAAGTTATGAGAAAGGATTTCTTGCTACAGCGACTGCTGCTGGTCCGGCCTTTGAGGGTGGACGCCTGTCGTGCGGTGCTGCAGCCCGTGACGGAGTTATTTCCTCAATTTCCCGTAAAGGAGGCTCATGGGACTGGATTCTTTCCGGGAATAAGGAAGGTGAGCCACAGGGCATATCGGGAGCCGCCTATGTCGACTTTCTTGCCGCAGGCGCGGATTGCGGATTGCTGGATCACTTTGGTCGATTTGATCGCACAAGTTCAGAAGTAGTGGAACGCGGTTCAGGTGATAATACTGAATGGGTAATCAATCTCAGTGAGAAAACCTATGTGACCGAAGCTGATGTTGCGGAAATCCTTCAGGCCAAGGCAGCAATCGGTGGTGGCGTTTTGACCTTGATGGAAGAGGCTGGAATTGAAGCCTCAGACTTAAAGAAAGTCCTGGTAGCTGGAGGATTTGGTTATCACTTGAATCCAAAGCACGCCATCGCGATCGGTCTATTACCTGATGTTCCGTTGGACCGGATTAGGATGACTGGAAATGCGTCCCTTGGTGGCGCTTGTCTCCTTCTAAACGATCGGGCGCATCAGCAACTGCAGCAACTGTTAGAGAATTGCAAGGTAGTCGAGCTTAACCTGATCGACTCGTTCGAGGATAATTTCACTGACTGCCTGATGCTTGAATCAATGGATATTTGAGCTGCTTTTTACGCCTGAATTTGACTGTTCTGATCAGTTGCTTGATAGGTTTCTTCAATTGATCATTGCGACAGCTCAACAATATCGATGCCCGGTATTTACGACAGATCGCCGGTTCTTAGATTATCCGATAAAGGTAATCAGCCAGCGGAAATAAAGCATGGGGCCGGCTAGAATGAATGGCACTTGGTTAAGACTTGGAATTGATTTCCGGGGGAGTGCATGTGACCCTGATTAAAGGAATACATTTTCAAAGATGGTAGGGCTGTTTCGACGAAACAGCCGAGCTGGAGAATTTGTCGGCGGTTTCATCGAAAC
>JAUVDD010000089.1 GCA_030595525.1 Puniceicoccales bacterium | reverse complement strand
CCGGCTCAACTTCATCCTCTTCTTCGATTTCCACTTCCGGTCCAGTCAGGACGGGTTCAGCAGCTATCTGAACTTCGACATCCGGCGCATCTTCATCTTTTTCACCAACGGCGCAAATAGGACCTCCAACGTCGAGAGAATCACCTTCTTCAATATATTGCTTGAGCAGGAATCCATCCTCGAAGCACTCAACTTCCATTGTTGCCTTATCTGTTTCCACTTCAGCGATCATATCACCGGCGGAAACGGATTCACCTTCTTTTTTAAGCCATTTGATAAGCGTACCTGTTGTCATGGTATCGCTCAATTTTGGCATTTCAATGATTTCGGCCATTTTGGTTACGGGTTAATTATTTAAAATTTTTGATTAAGCTTTGATTTGCAAAATATTGCGGACCTCTCGCATGACAAGTCTGGCGTCCGGAACCTGGATCTTCTCGATTGGCGGGCTGTAAATAGCCGGCGAATCAACCGAGCTTATCCGGTGAACCGGGGCATCGAGATAATCAAAGGCTTCCCTTTGGATCATATGGGAAATTTGTGCACCAATCCCACAGAAGGGCTTGTTTTCTTCAATAAGAAGGACGCGATTGGTCTTCTTAACCGATTTGAGGATAGTTGCCTTGTCCAGTGGACGAATGCTCCGCAAATCAACCACTTCACAGTCAACATTGTTATCCTTCTTGAGCTTTTCTGCCGCCTTGAGTGCCGTCAGAACACAGCCGCCATGAGCGATCAGGGTGATGTCGCTGCCTTCGCGCTTGATGTCTGCCTTACCAAGAGGAATCAGGTAATCCTCATCCTCGGGCACTTCACCTTCATTTCCATAGAGAAGAGTACTTTCCATGAAAAAGACCGGATCGTTGTCGCGAATGGAGCTTTTCATGAGACCCTTGACGTCTGCCGGAGTGGCCGGACAAACAACCTTCAGGCCAGGGAAATTGGCTATCATATTTTCCGGTGTGTGTGAGTGGGTGGCACCCACGTTTGTTCCTCCGTTGGCGGGTCCACGGATGACGATGGGGCAATTAACTTTACCACCCGACATATAGCGCACGGTTGAGGCATTGTTCACTGCCTGGTCCCAGGCAACGTAAACGAATGAGAAGAACATCATCTCAATGACTGGGCGTAATCCCAGAAATGAGGCGCCGATACCGAGTCCGATGAAACCGGCTTCGGAGATGGGGGCATCTACCACGCGTTTGTCACCAAAACGCTTCCAGAGACCTTCAGTCACCTTGTAGGCACCGTTGTACTGGGCGACTTCCTCACCCATGATGAAGACGTTTTCGTCGCGTTCGATCTCTTCCGCGAGCGCGTCCTTCAAAGCTTGTCTGTATGTAATAATAGCCATTGCTGGAACCTATCTATTAAAAGGGTAACTGGTCGTTGAAGAAGATTTCACCTTCATTGGTGTGTGTACCAGGATTGTCCACTGAATGGTAGACATCCGAGAGCATCTCCTGCGGAGGAGGGAAGGGGGATTCATCGGCAAACTTAATTGCAGCTTTAGCTTCCTCCTTGGCGGCCTTGTCGATCTCCTTGACCTTGTCGACATTCAGATGGCCTTCCTCAATCAGGATTTGTTCCCATACATTGATAGGATCTTTGTTTTCCTGATAGTGACGGATCTCTTCCTTGGTCCGGTAGCGCTGGTGATTCGCATCGGCTATCGAATGGCCATAATAGCGATAGGTGAAGATTTCCAATACACTTGGACGACACTCCTCGTAAGCACGTTGCACGGCGATATTGGTTTTTGCCCGGACTTCATACAGGTTTTCACCGTGCACTGTATCAAAGTTAATTTTGTAGCTGTTGGCACGAGCCGCCAGACCCGCTTCAGGAAATGCGCTTGAACGCTGTTGGCTGGTACCCATGGAGTATCCGTTATTCTCGATAACGTAAATCACAGGAATGTCCCACAGACTGGCCAGATTCAATGATTCGTGAAAAACACCCTGATTGATGGCACCGTCTCCAAGGTAACAAATTGCGCAACCCTTGATACCCTTGTATTTCAATGCGAAGGCCAGGCCGGCTCCCAATGGGGTTTGTCCGGCAACGATCCCATGACCCCCCCAGAAACCTTTCTCGGGATCAAAATAGTGCATGGAACCACCCTTGCCCTTCGAGCAACCCGTGTACTTTCCGAACAATTCGGCCATGCACTCATTCATTTCCATCCCAACCGCCAAGGCATGCCCGTGATCGCGGTAAGCGGTAATGATATGGTCATTGTCGCCCAGGACGGAAGTCGTACCGATAGCCGTTGCTTCCTGTCCAATATACAGGTGGAGGAATCCTCCCATTTTCCCTTTCTGGTAAGACTGCAGGGCGGCCTGTTCAAATTTGCGGATGCGAACCATATCGGTAAAGCATTTCAGCTTTTCCTCTACGGTCATGGCTTTGTTTACGGGATCTTTCGCGTAATCGAAGATATCCGCTTTCTCCAAGGTGCGCGAACGGCCCTTGTTGAAATCATGCGTTTCTGGTGTTTCTGTACTCACAATCTACCTTTATTCAGCGTACAATGCAGTGAATTCTTTCCCCTAGTCCAAGCAAAATTTGCCCACGGGACCTTTCTTTAGTCGAAATTAGTCAATGACATGGCCTCATCCACCTCCACTTTTAGTGGAACATCGGAATGGCAATCGGCTCGCAGGGCGACAAAATCCCTTCGCGACTTAAAATAAATCCGCCATAGTTGGGACCGGTCGGTCTCAGGGACATCTAGGTTCTCAACCTCAGCTTCCTTGAAGAAAGAAAAGGTTCCCTCATCAATGGGTGGTGGTAGCTTGTTCAGGACTTTCCGGCAGTCGAAGAGAAACATCAGCCAATGACAGCGATCCTCATAGTTCTTTTCGGCAATCATGGCGAACAGGTGCAGATCACTGGCTTCAATCTGGAAATTGGTTTCTTCGCCCACTTCACGGATAGCCGCTTCATAGGGCGATTCTCCGATACTTGTTTCCAATTTCCCGCCCACGGGACTCCACAGGCCTTTGTTGGGTGCTTTGTTGCGGCGCATTAGCAACAGTTCATCCGCCTCATTGCGTAAATAAACAAGGGTGCTGATTTTGTGAGGCATGCCTTCCATTGGAAATTAACCTGTAGGAAAGCATTTGGATGGCAAGCGCTGCCGGTGGAATTGCCTACCTAATTTCAGGTATGGACTTAAATCGTTCCAAACGGTACAATGATCAGGTAATGCAATGGCAAAAACAGATAACTACGATTTGGTCCGATAGATCCGTGTATTTAATTTCTTCGAGGAGGAATGAAGAGGAAACCCAACAGGAAGATGTCATCGAACTCGGTTATGCGGACTGCAATGGCAAAAGGTATTCAAGGGAATTCCGGAAACTACTTAAATCGTCCAAGTTCAATGAGATACGAATTGTTTGGGCAATTTTGCAGGAGAGTTTCCCGTATGGCACTTTTAAACAGGAAACAAAAGGTATCGATCCAATACTGCCGGAATGGGTATCCGAATGCTGGAAGGATTTGGAAGAAGAACTGCTACCCCGGACTGTATTCAGTGGTATGACTGCTTTGAAGCAGTTTTTGATGAAAGTAGAGTCGTTCCATTCTCCTGGTTGTAGTTTGTTTTTCAATCTTGGAGGACGAGGCTATTTTATGGGGTATGGTGAAAAGGAGATCTTTGTGAGGGTTTCCAGGGATCCCGTTGACCGGTCAGGAGGTTCCATGGTTTTGAGTGAGGACTGGTTGCATCAGACCAGAATGCTGTATCGCAACAGAACCGGAACTGAACTGAAAAAGCTTCGAATCATGTCATCTGGGCCAACTGACTTGGTTCAACCCACGAATATGCCATTGGTCATCGAACCTGTAATTCCAAGTGATTTGGACTGTAATTTTGCTTGTCGGGTGATGCCTGGTCCAATCGCCTTGATCCACACAGCCATTCAACAGCCGGATATGAACGCCGAACTTTCAATACCGATTTTGGAAACAAGGAAAACCCGAATCCGGATGGATTCCATTTATCGATGGGGGGCTGGATTGCTGTTACTTGGGTGGATAACACTTCTTGCAAGTGCCTGTAAACGAACCCCACCAACCGATGGGTCCATACAATTGATGCAGGAATGGAAGAAGGCTGAGTCGGAGTGGTATGCAGGGAATAAACGATGGGAAAGGAAAAGTGAGAACCTTGAGAAGAGTCGTTCAGAATTACTGTTGATAGGATCACTCGGTCGAACTTGTCCGGAACCCATTCGGATCGATCGTATCCAGATTTCACGACAGACCGGTAAGCCTCAAGACCTTAAAATGTACCTTGAAGGAATTATCAAAGGCGAGCAGGAACCACAGGTTTTTCATGAATGGTTGAGCGATTTGATGGATGAGGGCATCCTTGCCCATGTTGAGAATTTGCGTTTCGAGAACAAGGAGAGGTCTCTCCGATTTATAGTGGAAGGAATTATCAGATGAACAGGATCTGGTTATTTTTATGGATTGTCTTGCTCATCTGCCAGGTGGTGACCGTGTGGATAAGTCGACAGATTGTCAGTGAAGTGGATCTGCCATCTGGATATTTGAATTATGAGATAATCGATTTGGCCAACCGAACCAATCAATTGTGGCCAAAAGAAGAAAAGAATGGGAGCGAATTGATTTCGAATACGGATACTTCAAGGAATGAAAGTCTCCTGGCACGCGAATCCTTAATTCTCCTTCTGCAGAGTCTTGAGTCGGAACTAGTTTTACAGGGTGCAGAATTGGAAGTGGTAGAGGAACTGCAGGCTTATCTGGTCACATTGGATGGTACTGAAAGCATCTTCATTCTGAATACATATATCCAGGGGATTATCGATTGGATCAAACCGTACGCGGAACTGACTTCTGATTGTTTGTTAGAGCGAGTAAACCTGCATCCCAATTCTCGCTCCGACTTGCCTGCCTTGGCATTTGAAATGAGTGGTGTCCCGTTCTCCATGGGGGAACAACTGTTGAATTCGGTATCAGATACAGGAATTTGGCAGCTTGATGAACTGGATCTACTGATGCCAATGCAGCAAAATCAATGTTGGATGCGAGGTAGCTATGTCTTCTTCCACAGCCAAGAGCCCTGATGCTACCAAAATCCTCAAGACGAGTTTTTGAAATGGTGGTTGGATGCGTTTCCCTGATTGGACTGATGTATGGAGGAAGTGTTTTGATATCCGGAGGAGAATCAAAAGTTCCTTCGGAGTATGGGTATCCTAGTCTGAGCTTGCCTCGTACTCTTGGAGTGAGTCATGACTGGCTTGCTGGATGGGAGGGTTTTGATTGTGAAGATTCTCCGATGAAAGAATCGATTGAATTGTCTGATGTGGTAGAATTTATCGATCCTGATATTGAGAATCCAGAAGTATCGGAATTTCGAATACAATTATTTGGTTATCTCGGAGAAAGTCCCGAAGTGATGTATTGTTTTTTTGATACAGACAACAATCGCTGGGTGCGATTGTTGAATGGGGAAACAGACGAGGATTCTCAAATCTCCTTGGTTGATTCATCAACCGGGCCCATCATTTTGGATCTATCGAATGGTAACAGTTATATTATTAACAGAGAGTTACACAAATTGATCCCGGTAAATAATTTGGAGGAGGTATATGCAAATTAATCAATTCATGATGATATTGTTGGTTCTATTCATTCCCTTGAGGGGGCTGACAATTGATCAGGCCGTTTTAGAAAGGGAAAGTATATTGCTTAGGGAAAAAGGTGGTGTAGGGCACCTCTATGGGGAATCAAAACCGGAAACCCAATTGTCGACACAACCGATGGGGAAATCCGTTTTTAGCAATCTTGAAGCAGTTGAATCACCTGTCGAAAACCGCGAAAAGACAAGGAGTCATTTGCTTGACGAGGTAGACGAGAGTTGGTTGCGCCCCCCCGGGCACATTGTGGAACAAGATTTCAGTCCAAATGATGAGCAAGAGGAAGTAATGAATCGGCTGGAAAAGATATTCATACCCAAAGTGGAGTTCCGGGAGTTGCCGATCAGTCAAGTGGTGGAAGCTCTTGCTGAGTTGACGGAAGGAAATGAAATTGATGGCAGCGGCATCAATATTGTTCTTATTGATCCCGATGGGAGAGATCCTCGTGTATCTATAATTCTACGACGACTCAGTTTGCTGAGAATCCTGGATTTCGTAGTCGAATCTGTCGGGTTCGAATATAATCTTCAGGAGGATGCGGTGGTGATACGACCACGGCAAGGCCCGGGATTTGGATTGGAAACTGCCTTTTATCCGATTAGTCGGTCAACCCTGATCCGGTTAACAGGAATACATGAAAGAGAGGATTTGCGGGAAGTGGAAACCATTCCTGATCCTTTTGCTCCTGTGGAATCTAATTCGGAAGATCGCAGATTGAAATCGGAGCTCTCACTTAAAAGTTTCCTGCAACGAGCGGGGATCTCATTCGACGGAGTGGAGGGAGCGGATCTGGCACTAGCGGATGGACAATTGATCGTCACCCAGACACCAAGAAACCATGATAAGCTGACTCATCTGTTACGCCGCTACCGTGAAGTTAAACAAGTGGAAATTGAGGCACGGTTTTTGGAGGTTGAGGAAAGAAATCTTGAGGAATTGGGTTTGGAATGGACCCTTGTGAATTCATCTGGAACAAAATCCTTTACAACAGCGGGACGGGATCTTGCCAGTGCTTTCACAATTGGACAGGAGGAAAGCGATATTGTGATTGATCGGGAAGGGTTGAACTTACCGAGAATTGCTCAGGGTGCTCCAATTCTTCCGGTAACCGTGGATTTGGCGGAAAATGCTGCTGATCTTTTTGATATTACTGGAACCCTGAAAGGACTGAATGTTGGAGTAGTCTTACG
>JAUVDD010000334.1 GCA_030595525.1 Puniceicoccales bacterium | reverse complement strand
GTTGATCTGGCGGATGAACGCCGTCAAGGAAGTGGATTTACCCGAACCAGTTGGACCGGTGACCAGAATGATCCCGTAAGGCAGATCCAGGACACGCTTGATGCGTTTTTGGTCAGACTTGAGCATGCCCAATTCCTCCATGGAAAGGGGCTGATTCTTCTGATTGAGCAAACGAAGTGAAACACTTTCCCCATACATTGTGGGCATGGTGGAAATACGGATATCCAATTCCGCGTTCTTACCCTTGTAGACAATACGTCCGTCCTGTGGCCTTCGCTTCTCCGAGATGTTCAGTTTGGCCATGATCTTGAGGCGAGAAGTAATGGCGCCCTGGAAGCGGATCAGGTTGTCGGGAACACGGATTGGGACCAGTTCACCGTCAATCCTGTAGCGAATTTGCAGGGATTCCTTCAGTGGCTCGAAATGAATATCTGTAGCCCGGTCATCGACTGCCTTGGCGATGACTTCATTAACAAAGCGAATCAATGCAGCGTTTTCGTCTTCCTCGGTCTCTTCCAGCCGTCCGGAATCCTCGGTTGCGATATCGGATTCAATCAGGGAATCCGCTCCCACACCATATCTTTGGGTTATGGTATCGCTGATTCGATTAGAAGGTCCGAGATACCATACCGGGGACTTACTACTGACGGCACAGATCCATTCGGTCATTTCCAACGAAGGTGGCCAAACGGTTACCAGGGAAAGTTGATCCGGGTTATCTGCTTCCTCAGCCAGAGGAAGGCACTGGTATTCGTGCATGATTCGGAGAGGCAGGATTTCCGCCGCATCATCCGGCAGTTCAAAATCCTCCATCACTTTCAGTCCAAATTCGGCAGCAAGGGCAACCAAGGTTTCGGATTCCGGCAGTTTACTCAACTGAGCCAGCAGATGGAGCCGGCTCTGGCGAGGAGCTGCCTCCAGATTAGCCAGTTGATCGGGATCCAGGGCACCTAGTACGGCGGTGTTTGAGGAAGTATTCTCGGTGCTCATGGTTTTAGCTGTTTTAGCTGTTTGGTGGCCGGGAGGGGAAAGTGAGTCTGCGGGTGGACGTGCCGACCGCGGTTTCCTCGTCAGGTCGGATTACACGACGCCGGATAACCGACTGTGAGGAGGTTGCTGGACCGGATTGTCCGGGCATTTGTACAGACCTCATTGACGGTCGGGAATTGGAAAGTGGAATGGGTTTGTTGCTACCGCGCATCATGTTCAGCTGAAATTGCTCCCCATTCATTTCGACAACCAGCACATCATCCGATTCCTGGAATTGAATGATTCGCGGATATCCTTCAGTGATTGAATCGCGACTCATCCATGAACCCTGCTGTGAGCGTTCATCGTAGATATGAAAGAAGTATTTCCCACCCAGCTGATAGACGCCCTTGAACTGGTACAGGCTTGGGCTAGTCGGAGTACCCATTTGCGATCCTGCACTTCCCGGAGGATTGAAATCCGGCGGAAGAAAAGGGGAATGCTCAACGATGCTGGTACCGGCGATCCTGACAGCATGGAGGCTACTGAAAATCGGCATCAGTAGGGAAAATATCGCGACTGGAAAAATTAAATGCATCTTATTCGCGAATTAAACTCATTTATCATCTTCCCGGAAAGTTCCCTGATCCAAATATTCACGCAGCTCTTTATTTCCTTCAAGGACATCAATCAGGTCATTGGCATCTTGGTTGGCGTCATCCGTGGTACGAATGATTGTGGGACGAATAAAGATCAGGAGTTCATTTCGGATTTCCTCAGTATTCTTACTGGTGAACAGCTCGCCGAGAAGTGGTATTTTCCCGAGGATGGCCATCCGGTTCTTCGAGGTGGATGTATCCAGCGATTGTAATCCACCGAGGACGATCAGCTCCTTGTCCCTTACGCTGACATAAGAAGTAGCGGAGCGTGTACCGACAATTGGTTGATCATTCCCATTTACCAGAATGTTCCCAATAACACTCTGTACCTGTTGGTCGATTTCCATCTGGACGATTCCATCGGAGCCAATCAGAGGAGTGACTTTCAGTTCCAGTTTGATATCCCTGTACTGTACTTGATCCTGACTGACCACTCCGGAGGATGTGTTCGCAGACAAATCCCGGGTTGTGCTTGTTATGACCGGGCGCTCTTCACCGACGGAAACACTGGCTTCCTTGTTGTGAGTAGTGACAATGGTTGGAGCGGAGAGCACCGAGATGTCGGAATTTCGCTGAGCTGCACCGAGTACGAAACCGATGCTGGAAATATTTGTTGCTCCATCCCAGGAAATGCCCTCGGGGAAAGTCATTCCGTACAAATCACCCGGAGTGGCGGTCCAACTGGTGTCGGCAGCGTCCAGACCAATGTCGAAAAATCCTGAACTGGAAACATTGAATCCGAAGTTATCGATCCCGCGCGTATCATTCTCACTTAGGCGAACCTCTGTAATGACAACCTCGATACGGACCTGTGCGAGAAGGGTGTCGATCTGATCGATGAGTTGCTGGAGATAATCCAAGTCGTTGTGTGTCCCGGAGGCGACTATAGTGTTGGCCCGTTCATCAGGCACAATCGTCAGGAAATCGGAGAATTGCAGGTTGGCAGAATCCGTTCGTGCAGTGGCTGCCGCCCGGTTACTTTGCTGCACTTGGGCGGCTGTTCGTGCTCGAGCCGCTTGTGAAGCCGGGGAGTTGTCACCACCAGTTTCGTTTCTTACCTGACGCTGGCCGGTCACTATCTGGTCGATAATTCCAACGACCTCCGTAGCGTCCGCATACCGAATGGAAATAACCTTGGTTGCCGTATTGGGTGCTATATCAATATCCAGCCGCTCGATCAACTCCGTGACAAGCTCCTCATTTGCAGGATGCGTAAACACGATCATCTGATTGGTCCGCTCATCTGCTTCAAAGGTAGTATTCGATTCCAGCCGGTTTTTCAGAACACCAGTGGTCAATTGTTGTAACCGCCGGACGACCTCCGTGGCTTTCAGGTTCTGCAACTCAAAGAAGAGCATCTTCGACCGTAGCTTGCCCGGTTGGTCGAGAATTGGCAGCAG
>JAUVDD010000051.1 GCA_030595525.1 Puniceicoccales bacterium | reverse complement strand
GGAAGTGTTTTCCATGCAAACAATGGAGACATATACGTCAGCGACTGTTCTAATCGGTTCCTCCACATACGGTTTAATTTCATCCGGGAGCGATTCCCATTCAGCTCGGGTGATCGCATTCTCCAGCGCGCTGGCTGGGTCATCCATAATTAGCAGCCGCACCTTGGACATCCTGCGCTTGGCGAGTTGGATCCCTTCCTGAAGGACGAACCCGCTGGGGCTTTTACTGAATTCATAGTGCTCCAACCACTGAGAAAAATCTCCTCGCGAAGGATTGACTAAATTTTGAGCAACCGTTTCAGGAGGCGCAGCAGTTCTGTCGGAAACCAACCATAAGGATGTTACAATAAGGAATAGCCCGGCGGTGAAACCGGCTAGAAAGTACTTTCTCGAATTCATTAAGGGAAGAGCTGGGGGAATTAATGTGCTCAAATCCCTAAAACCAAAAGCCTTCCCGGTCAAGCGACTCCTTATTCCGGCTATCGGTGATCTAGTCTATTTGGAGTGCGGGCCTGCCAATAAAAGGCGCCACATTGTCGGATCTTTGCGACTAAAACCGCAACTCATAGGCTCTTATTACCGTCCCTTGGACTGCTTGATGATTTGCTGAATAACCGTGAAGCGTGCCTGGGTCTCGAGTTGTTCCATTATCTCGGGATCCTCACCTTTTTTACGGGCTTCTTCGACGGCTTCAGCAGCGCGGGCACGAGCCTCCTCCAGGGAAGTTGCATCGATATCATCCACCTCAATGGCTGCTTCGGTCAGAACGGAAACCGTATCTCCGATAACCTCAATGAACCCGCGCGCAATAGCAATGGACTCCTGTTGGCCGCCTTTGAAATAACGCAGTTCACCCGGCTCAATCATCGTCATCAACGGAATGTGCCCCGGCAGGACATCAATTTCCCCACCCGCCTCCGTTGGGAGCACGACGTGTTCGACCTCTTCGGAGAGGACTTTGCGTTCAGGCGTGACGATTTCGAGAGTGAGTGGCATGGTGATTACTCGTTGCTTTCGTGTGCGGCGATAACCTCGTCGATACCGCCCTTGTAGGCAAAGTCGTTTTCATCGATGTGATCCAGGTCCCCATCGAGAATCATCTTGAAGCCTTTGATCGTTTCTTCAACTGGAACAAGTTTGCCGGAAAAACCTGTGAAGACTTCCGCCACGGTGAATGGCTGTGAAAGGAACTTCTGAATCTTTCGGGCACGGAAAACGGCCTGCTTGTCTTCCGGAGACAGTTCATCAATACCGAGAATGGCGATGATGTCCTGCAAGTCCTTGTAGCGCTGAAGCACCTGCTGAATGCCTCTTGCAACATGGAAATGCTCTTCGCCAACAATACCCGGATCCAGGGCGGTCGAGGTGGAAGAGAGCGGATCAACCGCAGGATAAATACCAATATCAGCAATCCGGCGTTCCAGAACAATTGTTGAGTCCAAGTGGGCAAACGTGTTTGCCGGTGCTGGGTCAGTCAAGTCATCCGCAGGAACATAGACGGCCTGGAAAGATGTGATGGATCCCTTCTTGGTAGAAGTGATTCGCTCCTGAAGGTAACCCATTTCCTGTGCGAGTGTTGGTTGATAACCAACTGCAGATGGTGAGCGTCCCAACAAGGCTGATACTTCAGAACCCGCTTGGGAGAAGCGGAAAATATTGTCGACGAAGAGCAGTACATCGAGCCCCTTTTCATCACGGAAGTACTCCGCCATGGAGAGACCGGACAGCCCGACCCGCATACGTGCACCCGGCGGCTCGTTCATTTGGCCATAACAAAGGGCAACCTTGGAGTTTTCGATGTTCTCTTGATCGATAACGCCGGCGTCCGACATTTCATGATAGAGGTCATTGCCCTCACGAGAGCGTTCCCCTACTCCACAGAAAACGGAATAACCACCATAGGACTTGGCGATGTTGTTGATCAGTTCCATGATAACAACTGTCTTACCAACACCGGCACCACCAAAGGCGCCAACCTTGCCACCCTTGGTGAAAGGGCAAATCAAGTCGATAACCTTGATTCCGGTCACAAGAATCTCCGTTTCGGTGGACTGGTCGATCAGTGCTGGAGGATTGCGGTGAATGGAATAGCGCTTCTCGTATTTTACTTCACCGCGCTCATCAACTGCATCTCCGGTGACATTAAAAATCCGCCCGAGCACACCTTCGCCAACCGGAACCGTAATGGCATCACCTGTATCGATAACATCCATACCGCGGACAATCCCTTCGGTTGTGGTCATGGCCACGCCGCGGACCATTCCTTCACCCAGATGCTGTTGCACCTCAAGGGTCAATGTCGTGGTTTTGCCCTGATATTCGTAGTTGATGTGCAAGGCCTGATAAATGGCTGGTACATTTTTACTGTCGAACTGTACGTCAACAACAGCTCCGAGTACCTGGACGATCTTTCCTATATTCTGACTCATGATTATGAAAGGATGGGTTTGAAATAAAAGTGTTTGGATTAATTATTTGAAGCGGCGGTAATTTCCAGAATTTCCTGAGTAATACCGGCCTGTCTGGCCTTGTTGTATTGAAGTGTGAGTGCATCGGTCAGCTTCTTGGCGTTGTCTGTTGCCGCCTTCATGGCTACCATTCGAGCGCTGTGCTCAGATGCCCGGGCATCCACCAGCATCTGGTAAGCCTGACGTTTCACAAAACGATCGAGCAACTTGTTTAAAATCTCTTCAGGAGCAGGTTCGAAAATCAAATCACGTGTGTCTTCGACGATTTCCCTACCCTGTTCCTTGGCAAATGCATGGACGTATTCGGTTAAGTCGGTTAGCGGAAGCAGTGGTATCTGGGCGGGTTCCTGAATCAAGGTGTTCCTGAATCGCGGATAAAGTATCTCGATTGAATCGATCACTCCTTCCCTGAACTGGGCGATTAGAAATTCCACTACCACTCGCAATTCCTTGAAGTTTGCCTCTTCACTAATTGGAAAATCGGCTAGCAGTTCACGTCCGGTACGGCTGATAAACTGTCGGGCCTTTCTTCCGACCGTAACATACGCAGTTTCATCTTTACCCATCTTGCCCACTTCGCGGAACAGGTTGGCATTCAAGGAACCACACAGGCCGCGATCCGTTGAAAGTAACAGGATACCACGCTTCTTGACTTCGCGCTCCTCCACAAATGGATGGCTGAAATCTTCAATCTTTTCCGTTAACGAAGCCAGCATTCGGGCCAGTTGTTGCGCATACGGCCTGCCCTCGAGGGCGCGGTCCTGGGCCTTCTTCATTTTGGAAGCGGCTACCAACTGCATCGCCCGCGTAATCTTCTGGGTATTTGTTACCCCGCGGATTCGATTTCGGATGTCGCGCGTGTTTGGCATTTTAAAAAATCAGTTCGCTATGGATTTCAAAAAACTAGGCGCTCTTGAAAGTGGATCTCCAGGCAGTTACCGCTTCCGTCAGCTCCGCCTCGATGGATTCATCCAGTTTCTTTTGGCTGAGTATTTTACCCAATAGGTCCTGTTTGCCGGTCGACAGATAGTCTTCGAGGGAAGATGCGGCGGAAACGATATCTTCAACTTCGATATCATCGAAGTGATCGTTTTGCATGGCCCACAGCAGGGCCACTTGAATCTCCACCGCTTTAGGTGAATAAGCCGGCTGTTTGAAGAGTTCGACCGTGCGTGAACCGCGATCCAGTTGGCGGCGTGTACGTGCATCAAGATCTGAACCGAACTGGGCAAAGGCTGCCAGTTCACGATACGCAGCGAGCTCCAGTTTAACCCTTCCTGCCACCTGCTTGGTAGCCTTGATTTGCGCAGCGGAACCTACTCGGCTAACCGATAGACCCACGCTCACGGCCGGGCGAATACCTTGGTTGAACAAGTCTGTTTCAAGGAAAATCTGTCCGTCTGTAATGGAAATCACATTTGTTGGAATGTAAGCCGCTACATCGCCGGCCTGCGTTTCGATTATCGGCAACGCGGTCAACGAGCCATTGCCGTTATCTGGATTCAAGCGGGCGGAACGCTCCAGTAAGCGACTGGGGAGATAGAATACGTCACCCGGATAAGCTTCACGTCCGGCTGGACGCTTCAAGACCAGGGAAATCTGACGGTAGGCTGCGGCTTGTTTCGTCAAATCATCATAAATAATCAACGCATCCATTCCGTTCTGCATGAACCACTCGCCCATCGCGGTGCCCGCAAATGGAGCAAGGAACAAATTCGCGGCATTTTCAGCAGCAGCGGCGACAACAATAATCGTGTATTCCAGCGCACCGGCTTTCTCCAGTGCGTTGATCGTCCTGGCAATTGTGGAATTCTTCTGACCAATAGCTACATAAATGGAATAAACCGGACGGAAGGATTCGTCGCCGGAAGCGAGGCCCTGGCGATTGATTTTCGCCTGATTGATGATTGTGTCGATTGCGATCGTGGTCTTGCCGGTTTGGCGGTCACCAATGATCAGCTCACGCTGTCCACGCCCAATCGGAATCATCGAGTCGATAGCCATGATACCGGTCTGCAACGGTTGGTCGACCGATTTGCGAGGAATAATTCCCGGAGCAATCTTTTCGATTGGGTAATGTTCCGTGGCGTCAATCGGTCCCTTTCCATCAACAGGCTGCCCGATGGCGTCCACTACGCGGCCCAGCATAACCCTGCCGACAGGTACCGAGAGGAGGCGGCCAGTGGTTTTGACCTCGTCGCCTTGTTTAAGCAGGTTGGCGTCACCCAGACAAACAATACCCACTTCGTCTTCCTCAAGATTGAGGGCGATGCCGGTGATTCCGTGCGGGAATTCAACCATTTCATTGTACATGACCTGCGAAAGGCCTTCCGCCTTGGCAACACCGTCAGCGACGGCGGTAATGACACCGGTATTGGTCTTGCTGACTCCCGGCTTCAGGGCGGTTATCTCTTTTTCGATTTGTTCGAGAATGCTACTCATTTCTTAAAACGTGTAATTGGAAAGTTAACGGATGCTGTTCGCGAGGTTTTGTAAATTGTTAGCCAGTGAGGCGTCGTAAACGGTATCGCCCAAGCGCACCTTCATTCCGGCGATTAGTTCGGGATTGGTTTTTTGGACAACTTGTAGCGGGCGTTCACGGCCTTCGGAAAATTTAATCACCAGTTGACTAAGGACCTCTGGCGACAGGGACTGGGCAGATTCCACGGTCAGCGTTTCCTTTTGAATCTCGCGAACCGCTGCTTTATGAAAATCTTTCAGGAAGGCCTTGCGGTCCTTGGCGGAGCGACCTGCAAGGATTTTCTCCAATGCGGGTTTCAATTCGGCGACACCCTGCTCCCCTGCTTCTACCACGAGTAGGGCCAGGCGTTTTGCCAATTTGCTGTCCTGTGAAGTCGCCATTTCTTAGTTCAATTGGGAAATTTCTTCTGCTGCTGCCTTGTCGAGACGCAGTTTTTCGTCATTTCCAAGTTCGCGCTGAAGAACTTTTCCAGAAGTCATGACCACTAAGCGGGCAACTTCCTGGCGAACCTCTGTCAGCATTTTCTTGCGCTCCAGCTCATTCGAATCCTCGGCACGCTTGCGCATCTCCTCAATCTGGGTTGCTGTTTCGCCCTTCATTTTGTCCTCAAACTCTGATGCGCTGTCTCGAGCTTCATGAAGAATATCCTGTGCCTTGGTATTGGCTTCGCGAAGGACTTCGGCCTGGCGTTTTTCGGTCTCCTCCAGCTGGGTCTTGGACTCTTCGGCGAATTGGAGGCCTTCAGAGTTTTTGCGCTGACGTTCGTCCAGAGTGGCCATCACCGGCTTGAAGGCGAATTTCCACAAAAGGAAGGCCACCAGGATGAAGTTGATGATTTGGGCGATTATCAGTTTGGGTTCCACCCCAAAATTGTTCAGCAACTCCACAAAACTGGCCAATAGACCAGTATCGCCAGTTGATTCATGGACTGGAGCACTAGAGGCTAATAGTAAAATTGTATCCAACATCGTTTGAAATTATTAGATCGGGGATTATGCAGATGAAAAGAGGCACACCCGGAATTACCGGATGTGCCTGTTAAATTAGTGACCCAGAAAGAGTGCGTAGAAAGCAACAGCTTCTGCCAGAGCCATACCGATAATGGCCTGGACCAGAATCTTGCCGGAAGCACCCGGGTTACGGCCAACGGCTTCAACAGCCTTGGCGCCTACGAGTCCTACACCGATAGCGGCGGCAGCACATCCGAAGGCCCCTTGCAGACCATAGTGAATATTTCCTTCGATTAAGGCTAATGTTTCGATCATTTTTTATCTTGGTTAGGATTCTTGTTTAATCAGATTCCCGCTGTTCGACACGCGGTGAGGATTGATTACCTCTGGCATCGATCCCAGCGCGAAATTATTTTTATCAGTGAGCATGTTCCTCCTCGTCACCGTGATTGCAAATCAGCCCGATATACACCGCTGTCAGCAGGGTGAAAACCAGTGCCTGTACCACCCCAATTAACAGTTCCAGGAAGTAGAACGGCGTCGGGATAAACCATGTTAGCGGATTGTATAAATTAACGAAGGCTGTCATGTTGGATATCAGGTTTTCTCCCCCAAACACGTTGCCAAAGAGTCGAAACGATAGTGAAACCGGCCGAAAAATAATCGACACAACTTCAATTAGCCCAACTGCCGCGAAAATTGGAAAAAGAAGAACATAGATAGCCTTGGGAACCTCATTTGGGTTGGCCTTGTTGCCAAACAAATCCAGGAAAAGGACTTTTACACCAGCAAACCGGAAAACAAAATAACCCCAGCCGGCCACCGCTGCCACCAATGCCAAGGCAATCGTCATGTTCAAATCTGCGTTTCCGGGACGCATCCAATAAAGCAGATGATGATGCTCGTCATAAAACCCGAAGGCCCCTACTCCGGGTAATAACCCGCTCCAGTTTTGAATCAGGATGAAGGTAAACAATGCTATTAACAGCGGGAATACTTTATTGATCAGAGACTTGCCAACAATGGGCTCCATAATGTCACGAATCCCTCCCAGAAGGTTTTCAATAACCGCCTGACCCGCAGATGGAATCAACTTTGGTTTACCCACCATCAAACGTACTGCCAAAATGATGATCAAGGATATGCCCCAGCTCATTACCATCGAATTGGTAATCGGCAAGCCGAACAGCGGCGTCTCTTCAACGAGTTTATATGGACTAGGTGAAACGGCATGCAGGTTCACCGCACTTAACAGGCCGATGACCGGCATAAAACCTCGTTTCAGCAGATTTGTCCCAAATAACATATACAGATCCCTAAAATGAAAAAGTGAATGGATGCACCCTCTTGGGGGTTGCGTCAATCCTTGAGTCGGAATTTTACTCACGTTGAATTGGGTATAAGAAGTTAATAGCTGACAAAACGACATGCGAAGAAGGTGTGAATAAAGTTATGCCATTGTTATACCACTCTATCTCAACAGCATTATTCACCGAAAACAAAATTCCTAACGGCTGGTTTGCAATGCTTTAGGGAGATATTCAGATATTCACAGGCATTAATAAGAAGAAGTATATATTTACTTAATTAAGAATAATCTTCCTAATAACGAGATGCCACAGGCAAAAGACATTACAGGTGATCTGGGCAAACTTCGCAAACACCAGGTACTTCCGAAGGGAGAGCCTCCTGTGATGCCACAACAACACAAGCTCGAAAGAAAGCCGGCGTTTA
The DNA here is from genome assembly GCA_030595525.1 of Puniceicoccales bacterium. Taxonomy (GTDB): domain Bacteria; phylum Verrucomicrobiota; class Verrucomicrobiia; order Opitutales; family Oceanipulchritudinaceae; genus Oceanipulchritudo. The sequence continues at coordinate 1,221 of JAUVDD010000051.1, read as the reverse complement.
ACGGATCCAGTTTCTTCTTTTGGACATTTATTAGCTTTTTTCTTGTTTTGCAGGTGGTCTTTCTGTTCTGGCTTGTCCGGTAACAATGGAAACGGAATCAAAATCAGTGGGCCACGAGGCTTTTCTTGAGTCGCAAAAGAAACGAGTCGCCCAAATCCGGGAGGAATTAAACCGGCTTTTTCCCGATCCGGTTGAGCTTGTTCTGGAAATTGGTTGTGGGCACGGGCATTACCTGACCGCTTACGCAGAACAAAATCCGGAATCACATTGTCTGGGCCTGGACCTGGTGACCAAACGGATCCGCAAGGCGAACGCTAAAAAGGATAAACGTGACCTTAACCGACTGCATTTCATGAAAGCAGAAGTTCGTGAATTTATGTTGGCGTGGCCGGAGCATCTTTCCCTTGAAAGAATATTTGTCCTTTTTCCGGATCCCTGGCCAAAGAAGCGGCATTCCAAGAATAGGATTCTTCAATTGAATCTGCTGGATGAATTGGCCAAGCACGCTCGTGCAGGTACGGCCCTCCATTTTCGTACGGATGACGAAAATAATTTTACCTGGGGCGTGGAAGTAGTTGCTTCACATGATAAGTGGACCATTCGAGATGATGTTGAATGGCCGTTCGAGAACCCATCCTTTTTTCAGGACTTATTTACGGCCTATCAGTCGCTGACAGCGCTACACGGCGGGTGAGGAACCAGCTGCATCAAGGATGGCGTCATCCTCGATTAGGGTCTCCGCAAAACCCTTAATAATAGTGACTGGTGTTCGCAGCCCGTGTGAGACATTGGCTACAAATTTCGTGCGCATTTTTTCCAGCTTCTTTTGGCGTGTAATATCGTGGAAAATAAAGAGCGTATACGGATTCCCCGTTTGCGTATTTTCTTTCAAGGGAACCGCACTTATCTCGAGCCATCGGGTGGCCTGATTGATGCGCACTTTAATTTCCGTTAAACGCCCCACCCCTTCAGTTTGAACGCGTTGTACGAACTCAAGGAATTGTGGTCCCTGTATTAGAAAATTCAAGCGTTTGTCGGTTGGATCTTCTTGTATATCAGCAAGTTCCTTAAATGCTGGGTTAACCGATTGAACCAATCCCCTCAATCAACTGCGACTACGGCTTCGCGCAAGTTTCCAAGCAAGGTTTGGATTTGTCCATGGTATGCCCAGCCCTCTTTGTTTCTCTTCTTTGTATCAGCTAAAAGCGCATTAAATTCATC
>JAUVDD010000161.1 GCA_030595525.1 Puniceicoccales bacterium | reverse complement strand
TTGGTTTCCAACAAGAAGTTGCGGTTATACGCTGTTTTTGGATCGGTCCTGATGTTCCTCACTGTGGTGGCGTTTTACTTCGCCATGCAGATTTATGAAGTTGCGACCAAAGGACGTGAGGAAGCTTCGCTTATTGAGGTCGATCAGGCTCCGGAAATTAAGTTGACCGAAACGCAAAAAGCACTCGCCAGAATTGAAGAGCAGGAAGCTGAAGAAGATGCTGCCTACGAGGCTCAGGTGAAAGCATTGCAGGAAGTGGATCTATTTCAGGAAGTAGAGGAGCCAAAGCCCTGAGCACGCTTTATTATTGCATTAAATTGCATTTTTTCCAGCAGTTTTTGTCACAGCCACAGTTCAGCCCACCGTCGTTCATGGAATTCCGTATGGATCCAATTTCCATTGTTGTAGCGGTTGGCCTGATGATTGTGACGGTTTTGATTGCTGGATTTCTTCCAGCATGGCGGGCCTCCAATATGGATCCGATGGTGGCACTCAGGGCACAGTAAAATCAAAATGTAGAGCACTCAGGTCAATTGGGCCAACACCAGTAAGACCGACTGAACCATTCCAACAACAAAACCGATTACTCCACCGAGTATCTCGATACTGCGAAATTCCTTATGGGCCAGTTTGCGGACGATGGATTCCAACTGATCCAGATCGAAAGCGTGAATCTTTTCCTCTACGATTTTCTTAACAGCGATGTGTTTCTCTACCTCGATGGATACCTTTTCCAAAAGGGGTTCAGTTTCGCCGATCAGACTTTCCAGGGCGATTTTGTTTAAGTTGTACAACAACTTGTCATTTACCAGCCCTCCAATCAGTGGAATTGCCCTGAGCTTTGGAGCAATCCGGTCCCAGACAATGTTGGCGGCAAGCTGTTCCAGGTGGGGACGCAGATCCATCTTAGCGATTTCATTGCGTATCAAGTGCTGGTTGAACAACTCCGTCTCAACAATCTCAGCTACGCGCACTGCCAGTTCGGATTGCCGGTGAGGAATGAGTCCCTGGATAGTCCACCAGAGGAATTTCACCGGCTTGCGTGGACGAAACAGCATCTGGATGGCTAGACGGTTTGTCAGCCAACCAATTCCCGCGCCAATTAGTGGGAAAGCCACCAGCAGGAGGATGTTTTGCAACTGTTCCGAATTTTCCATTCCGAGTCAGTCTTACAGACCCAGGGAATCTAGTCAAATTTGACTGATTTACTGTATTGGAAGACCTGGTAGCGATGAATTCGCTACAGCTATGAAGAGAAAAAGCGGATTCAGCCTGATCGAGTTATTAATGGTGCTGGGCGTCATGGCTATTCTGATGGGGATGTTGGCTCCTGCAGTTGGTATGATCCGGGAAAAAGCGCAGCGCATGGCCACAGCGCAGAAATTGAGACAAATCGGTATGGCGGTAGCCACATACCAGAGTTTGACAGGAAGAAGCCTGGCCGGATCAGATCTTGGTGACTGGATGTCACGTTTGGCTGCCGAGACGGGTGTCAGGGAGGGGGAGTTGTACATCTTTAAGGAAGATCCACTTTTGTCGCAGCAAACAGAATCGATTCCGCCGGTTCTTGTGCAACCCGCAGAGAACGGAGATTGGGAGGAGATTACAGGCTTTGAAGATTGGCCGATCGGAGTAACCGTGGTGAGCGGATTGAGCCCGGGTGCGAGCCCTTCCACAACACCGGTTGCCTGGACACGCGGACTCAATTTGAGCGGACAATGGCAACATTTCGCTTCTGCTCGTCCCGGCATCTATGGAAGTGAGGGCGGGTATATTGTATTCCTCGACGGGCATGTTGAGTTTCACAGAAACCTCACAAAGGATGGAGGACAGTTGGTGCATTTTACCGAGGGAACCAGAACCAGTGATATTCGACTGGCTGTTAATCCAGGTGCCCGTGCGTACGACTTTCTTGGACAGGTTTTCTAGGAAGGATGATTCACCAATGCCTCGATATGAGTGGCAACCGATGGACCCAGAACTTCCAGATTATAGCCACCCTCCAGAAGTGAAACCACTCGTCCGTGGGCAAAACGGTCTGCCTGTTTGAGGATCCATTCAGTCAGCTCGGAATAATCCTCCGTGTTTAATTGAATATCCGCCAGAGGATCGAGTCGGTGGGCATCAAAGCCTGCTGAGATTATGAACAACTGGGGTTGGAAGGATTCGATCTTTGGAAGAATGTCCTGCTCCAAACATTCCATATAGAGGTCGATACCAGCACCATTTGGAAGCGGACAATTAATTGTGAGTCCCTTTCCGGCTTTTGTGCCGATTTCATCGTACTCACCCGTATTTGGCCATAACGGAAGTTGATGAATGCTACAAAAAAGGACCGATGGGCTTCCGTAGAATACATTCTGCGTCCCGTTACCATGATGCACATCCCAATCTATGATACAGATGCGTTCCAAACCATATGCAGATTCCGCATACTGGGCAGCGATAGCGACGTTGTTGAATAAACAAAACCCCATCGCTTTTTCTGTACTGGCGTGATGCCCCGGTGGGCGAGTCAGTGAAAAGGATGCCCCGTAACCATCCACCATGACTGAATCTATTGCTCCGATGGCTCCACCTGCCGAGAGGAGGGCAGCACGGTATGAGTCTTCACAGATCACAGTTTCCCCCATGTCGGCAAAATGCTTTCCACGGAGACAGGATTCCTCAATAAAATTCCGATAGTCTGAAGAATGGATGGATTCAATCCATTTGACAGGAGCCAGCTCTGGCTTGTGCCAATGCAGGTTGTCTGCAAATGAAGCCTCTTCAAGTGCCTGTTTGGCCACTTTAATCCGGGCAGCATTTTCCGGATGCTGCGAGCCTGTATCGTGGAGCAGACAATCGGAATGGTAAAAGACTGAAACGGGGCGAGGCACGTCTAATCATCATGCATATCAAATGAATCATTCCAAGTCTCTTGATTGTTCGGATTGATAAAGACAGAACCCCGTCCGCTAAAAAGCGAACGGGGTTCAGCTACCACAAGAGTTGTTTGGATAACTCAACTGCAGCCCAATGAAGTGCCACAATTCAGACAGCAGGCGCAGGTACCAGTCACTTTCACTTTGGAGCTACCGCACTCAGTGCAGGTCAAGTGACCTACAGTCTGAGTGAGAAGTTCCAGCTGTTCGTTGCTAATCCCACGTTGGGTTCCCTCATCCTCTTTCTCAATCGCTACGGAATTGGGAGCAATATCTTCGAGAGCTGTTTCAGCAGCCTGTGCAGCCGGGGACATTTTCCGACGGTAACCTTTAATATATGCCATTCCCAGCCAACGGGACAGATAATCCATGACACTCTTTGCCATTGGAATATCCTGATTTCGGGTCATGCCTTCCGGCTCAAAACGAATATGGGAGAATTTCTTTACGATGGTTTCCAGCGGCACACCGTACTGCAGACACATTGAAAGGAGTGTACCGATTGTATCCATCAGGCCGTTGATAGTACTACCAGCCTTCGACATCTGAATGAATACCTCGCCGGGTGCACCATCATCAAATTGTCCAACTGTCAAATAGCCCTTTGTTCCGCCAATGCTGAATTTGTGAGTGGTGGAGGTGCGGGTATCCGGCAGTTTGCGACGGTAAGGTTCCGTCACGATCTGGATGTTTTGATTGTCGGTAGCTTTCGGCTGATCTTTTTCCTTGCGCGTTCTAACCGGAGCACTGCGCTTGGATCCGTCGCGATAAATCGCTACACCCTTGATGCCCTTACGCCATGCATAAAAGTAAGTTTCCTTAATGGACTCAACAGTTGCTTCCTGCGGCATATTAACCGTCTTGGAAATACCACCGGAAAGGAAAGGTTGTGTGGCGGCCATCATGTCGATGTGAGCCAATTGGGTCAGAACTCGGCTGCCGGCGCCGGAACGGAATGCGGTATCAAATATAGCAAGATGCTCTTCCCTGATTCCACAACCGATGGTCTGGCCCTTTATGGTGACCGGTTCCACTGTGCCGTGCTCCTGAATGTGATTGAGGATACGCTCCCGTTCAGATGCCTTGTAACCAAGTTTTTCTAGAGCATGAGGAATGACCTTAATAGGAAGCTGCAACATGCCACCACCAGCGAGGGATTTGTATGCAACCAAGCCAATCGCTGGTTCAATACCGGTGGTGTCACAATCCATCAGGAATCCGATTGTGCCGGTAGGTGCCAAAACGGTGACCTGCGCATTGCGGTAACCATGCTCCTTGCCCTGTTGGAGTGCCTGACGCCATGTCGAACGGGCATAGGCCATCATTTCCGGATCTATGTTTTCATCAATTTCCTCAAGGGCGCTAATATGCTTTTCGATCACACCCAGCATGGATGCGACGTTATCCTTTTCCGGAGGATTTTGATCATCCCAGAAACGGGCGTCCTTGTATCCGGCGAATGGTCCCTTATTACTAGCCAGTTCTGCGGAGGTGCGGTAGGCCGTGCCAGTCATGACAGCGGTGATCAGTGCAGCCAGGGAACGACCTTCATGGGAGTCATAAGGATGACTGTATGACATCAACAAGGCACCCAGGTTGGCGTAGCCTAGACCAAGCGTACGGAACCAATGCGAGTTGTAGGTAATGCCATCTGTCGGGTAGGAAGACCGGTCAACCACAATTTCCTGTGCAATGATAAAAATGCGGCATGCGCGAGCAAAGCGCTCAAAGTCAAAGCCTTGTTTGGTGCGGAATTTCAGCAAGTTGATGCTGGCCAGATTACAGGCGGAATTGTCGAGGAAGAGATACTCGCTGCAAGGATTGGTA
>JAUVDD010000095.1 GCA_030595525.1 Puniceicoccales bacterium | reverse complement strand
ACAACAATCTCGGCTTTTACCCACTCATTCAAGGGGAGCGCCGGATACTCACTTTTTACGTTCTTGGTGACTTCCTCTCCATTGTGATCCGCCGCATTGCCAACAAGGAAAAAGGATCCGGTAAAGCGGGGTTTTCCATCTTTATCGGCACCAAGGAATTGAAATTCGAGGGAATCCGGGAAGCTTTGGTCAACTTCCATGGATTCAGCTGATTGGCTATGAGCCATGATTCCGCTGTTCCGGAAAGCCCAGCCTGGGCCATTTGGAACCTGATCACCAACAAAGCGGTATTCGCAACGGAAACGGTAATTGGTGTAGGATTGATTCGTAAGGATGTGCCCGAATTCTTTGTTGAATGTATCGAAGGCGTCGTAGGAAACAGTCAATAGGCCGTCTTCCACGCGAAACAGGTTGCCCGGGTTCTCACCGACCTTGTAGCCGGTTACCTTGACGGTCCATCCGTCGAGGTTTTTCCCATTAAAGAGATTGATCCAACCTTCTTCAGCAGAAGCAAAGCCGGCACCAAGAAAGAGGAAACTGATGAGAGAAATCAGGAATGCCCGATAGGGTCGATTAGAGGTAATATTCTGGTTCATAGATTTTTGTTATAGAAGGTTAAACTTGTTAAGCAAGAAGTTCAGTACGGGTGAAACTTCGTTAAAAATGGATTCATTGGCGTAACCGATCCAATCCATCGGATAGGTTGTTTCCAATGGACCATCAAGAGGATTTCCATGAATATCAGTGATAATCAACCCCGCTTCCACACCAATCAAGTGTGCAGCCAAGTCATATGGATGACAAACATGACCTCCGCGCATAGTATCCTGATACTTCTCATACAGGCTACGCCGGATATCCCCGACAAACCGGTCCTTGCCGGTTAGCATTTCGTAAAGCTGGCCACCGGAAGAAATGTACTGGTCTTCAAAGGTGACTATTTCCTTGTCCTCAGCATCCGGATAAAGAATGGCTAGTAGTTCCTCTTCCAACCGGGCCAGTACTTCCTTACCGGGTGTGAAGAACCTGGCAAACTGGGCAAAGCCGCCTCTCAGGGAATCAGCAGAGGATGGTTGAGGAGAAAAATCAGACCTGTTTCCGGTTTGCAAATTCCTGCGCACCGCAACCACACCGTTCCCTTTCCTACAAGACAGGGTATCACCGAGGAACATTCTGGTGGTCGGGATCTCCACCATGACGGCTACTGTAACATCCGAAAGTCGGGTCTCGGCTCCCTTATTCTTCGCTGCACCGGCCAGGAAAAATGCCGGTCGCTTGTCGTACATCAATCCCCTCGTACCATCGATCGGATCCAGAATGATCCTCCACTTGGCATCTTTCATTTCGATACCAGTGGGATAAACCGTCACTTCGGAGACACCGATCCCCTCGGCAATCAAAATAATTCCACCAAAGTCGCGGGCACTCTCATCCAAGGCGTGAACGATAATCTCTTCCGCGACATGATCGATCCGGTAGATGACATCCGATTCCGATTTCGAGTGCACGGCCGAACAATGCTCAACCCCATCCTCGCGTAAGGATTCCACTACCCTGTCGGAAACCTTCTCGCCTATTTTGACCAGTAAATCACACAAGGCATCTTGTTCTTTTGCCTGCTCCATTACTGGTAACCTAGCGAAGCCTGATCACAGGGAAAGAGAATAATCCGGACTAGAACTCAATCGAACTTCAGATTCGGCCATTTGTCAGTCGGAGAGAAGGATGGATCATCGTAATCCACTCCCTCGTGGCTCTGTTCAAAATCTGCCAGGTACTTAAGAAGTTCCTTTTTCATGGACCCCACTATCTCAGGATTTTGATCGGCTATATCGTTGGCTTCACTCCAATCAGAAGACAGATCGTATAATTCGTTCTCCGGCAAAACCAGTTTGTATTTCCCTTTAACCAGGGAGGCTCCCTTGCTGTAGCGGAAGGGAATCGATTTTTGACGAATCTCTTTTGATCCCTTCAGCATCGGCATAATATCCTGACCGTCGATTGGACGATCATCCGGCATTTTGAATCCGACTACCTTCGCCACGGTAGGGAAATAATCCAGAGTCGACATCGGGGAATTGATCGTTGATCCCGGAGTGATCTTACCGGGCCAGGCGGCAATGGCAGGAACTCGAACACCGCCGTCGTACATGCTGCGTTTGCGACCGCGCAATCCATTTGTCACACCGACACGCCTACCCTTTGGCTCTTTTCCTTCCGGACCATTGTCACTGCAAAAGAAAATCAGCGTGTTGTCCGCCACATTCAAATCGTCCAGTGTCTGGCGAATTCGTCCTACCTGTTCATCCAGTTCTGTAATACAGCCAAAGAAATGCGCTCCATCGCCTTGATCCGGATACATGGCCAAATACTCCGGTCCTGCCTCAATGTCCTCATGCGGTGCATGGAACCAGACCACTGCCAGGAAGGGCTTTTCCTCTTTCACTGCATTCTCGATAAAGGGAACCGCACGATCCACAACAACCCGGGCAGCTCCGCCTTTGAGGCTCTCATCCTCGGGATCGACAGCTACACCATTCTCAAAAAACGGATTATTCACTGCTCTTTTTCCTATACCCGGGTTCCATGTCGTGACAGCGGATTCAGTGACAAACGACTGATCATAATCGCGTTCCCATGGTGGAGAAAAATGCAGGGCAGGTTTACGCTTTTCACCTTTGGAAGACATGGTTGTACTCAGTGTTCCCAGATGCCATTTTCCGAAATGTCCGGTAGTGTAGCCCTTTTCCTTAAGCATACGGGCAATAGTAATTTCTTCCGCCGGTAAATGTCCGGCATTCGCGGTATAAACCCCGTAACGGAAGTGGTGGCGACCCGTCAGGCAAGTACCACGTGTTGGTGAACAAACGGGTCCGCCCGCGTAAAAGTGCTGAAGAACTACACCATCCTTTGCCAGTTTATCCAGATTGGGCGTCTTGACGATTTCGTTTCCGTTAAATCCGGTATCTCCATATCCAAGGTCATCGGCCATCATTAGAATGATGTTGGGTTGCTGGGCTTTTCCGGCCCAACAGGATAGAGATACAAGAAGTGTGAACAGGGTAATTCCGATTGTTTTCATAGCAGTGAAGAAGTGTGTTTATTTAAAAGAAAAACGGCTTATCTTCTGCGTCCCATAATGCGAAGGATCCGCAGGAACAGATTGATAATATCCATATACAAGGCGGCGGCGCTATCGACAGCATTGTCCACGGTACAAGGAATGCTGTTGGCCCGTCCCCAGTCATATCCGATATAGCCGCAAAATATGATAACCACTGCCCAGTCGAGAATCTCAGGATGGGTTTTGAAGATGAAGATTGCCACCAGCTCCACTATAATTACCGCGATCAAGGCAATCGTCAGTGCCCCATAGATTTTCCTGAAAAATGCGGGGAACAATGTCCCGAACAACATCATGACCAATGTCACCATGCCAGTCACCTTGATGGCACTCATTACCAATTCTGGTTCGTATCGGGAAACCACCAGATTGATGATGAATCCGAATGGGATCACCACCAGATTGTATCCGATAAAACTAATAGCCGGGGAATCTGATTTGGTGAAAATCATAATTCCGATAAAGCAGCAGGCAAAATACCCGATGAAGAACAATAACGGTGGCACTTCAGCGATCCTGCTTACAGGGATGTTTCGGACCATCCACCAGTTGACCAGAAATCCCCAACAAAGGACCAGACCGATCAACAGATTGTACATGTTGCTGCTGATTCGGTTCCCGTGGGAATTGCTTTCTGTTCTCTTGAATACTTCGTTGCTCATACCATCAGGCTAAACTTCCAATTCTCCACGCAAATAAGTCAATGCATTGCCGCCGATCTTTACACGATCCCCAGCATCCCGGCAAAAGAACTCACCTCCCCGTTCGGAAATCTGTAATCCGTGGAGACGTTTCTTTTCCAAGCGCTTTGCCCAATACGGAATTAAGGTACAGTGCGCGGATCCGGTAGCCGGATCCTCATCCACTCCTGCCCGTGGGGCAAAAAAACGTGAGATGAAATCCACTTTGTCACCAGGTGCAGTAACGATCACGCCAAGGCAGTCCCACTGTTTCATCGCAAATAAATCCGGATTAATATCACTAATGGTTTTCTCGTCTTCGAACACGATGAGGAAGTCTCGATTACGCAATGTTTCCACAGGTTTTGCTCCAAGGACCAATTCGAGATTGTCAGGAGCATCCATCCCGGCTGGAGGTCGAGAAGGGAAGTCGAGAATGAGCTGACTTCCGGATCGTGATACGGACACGCGACCGCTTTTGGTTTCAAAATGGATTTCGTGGGCACCATAACCCATCTCGTTAAAGAGGACATGAGCCGGCGCAACCGTGGCGTGTCCACACAGGTCCATTTCCACCTCGGGTGTAAACCACCGCAATTCGAAGGAATCTCCTCGCTGGATAACAAATGCCGTTTCCGCATGCTTGTTTTCAGCAGCAATGTTCTGCATCAAATCATCTTCCAGCCAATCATCCGACAAAATGCATACCCCTGCCGGATTGCCCTTAAAGAGGCTGCTGGTGAACACATCCACATGATAGTAAGGTATCTTCACTGCTTTATCCTTGATTGCTCTTCGCTGACTTGATTGGCGATCCCCCGCATGGACTCTCGGGATTACTGGCAAAATACTTTTTCAGTTTTTCATCCACCAATTTCCGCTCATCATTGGTCAAGGATCCGTATTTCCGCTCATAACTCCATCCATATCCCCACCGGTACCAACTATAGAAATACGGACTGCCTCCAACGCGGACACCTGTAAACATCATGTCCGCCAATTCCTCATTTCCGGTTTTCTCCAAAATGCACTCCCGCAAGGCAACATCTGCGGCAAGTCTCTCCTCTTTTGTACCCCCCCTCCAGTAGGCAATGTCGTGTTCGAAACAACATGCACACCAGTCATCCTCATTGATGATTGACCGATCGGGAAACAACGAACAACCATCGCTGCTAAAGTCCTTTATCTCTGGCGATTTCACACACCCGCTAAGGAACAGGGAAACACACACAAGTACCCGTATGTAAATATTCATATTAATCTAATCACTCTTCAGGTACCAACGAGGAATGGTGATGCTTGATGGGTGAACTTGACCTGATGTCGACCGTATAGGTAAAGCGTGCCATAGCTTTCCTTTCCACGCCTTCGGTGATAATTTCCCATGAATATAATCCGCTTAGGGAAAATACTTTTTCAGAAATGTCCTGGATAACCAAAGTGCCCGGAATGAGTTCTACTTTCGCCCCTTCATTATTCGAGGAAACCATAACAAAATACCCTCGGATACTTTCCAGGCTATTCCTGGTTTCACTCGAAAAAGTGGGAAGTAGAACTGCGTCATTACTATAAAGTGAAAGGACGCCTTCCAAGTCTCCGGAATTCACATAGCCCAACCAGTCGTTCAATACTTCCTCAGGTCGCTCGTACATGTTATTGATTCAAAGGATTTTCCCGATCTGGTCAACATTCTCCGGTTCATCCCACTTCCTAATATTTCTCTTCTGTAAAATCCCCCGTGCGAAGAAACTCGATTACATCACGAATAACAGAGGAGCGTTTCATGATAAAGGGATGTGTGGCATGCACCACTTTGAACGCTTTCATGCCGTCTACCTTGGCCCGTTCTATGGATACTTTTCCGTCATCCTTTCCTGGAATCATAAAAATCGACTGTATCCAATTTATGCTGCGATCACCGGTTATGATACCCAACTCAAAATCGACTTTCTCCAATGCGGGTACCAGGTTTCCATCCTTCGTTCCCAGTTGTTCACCGGCTGGTCCGTTTATCGCCTTGAACAGGTAAATATCTGACAAGGCATCAACAACCTCACTGCCTTGATTAGGTGGACTCAACATCACAACCCTTCCAATTCTTTCTACCGGGAAGTACTGTTGGATGTAACGGACCAAAATCCCTCCCAGTGAATGAGTCACAAAGTGGATCTTTTCAACATCAGGATCTTTAAAGCGGATTTGTTCACGGACAGTCTCTGAAAGTTCCTCAATGGAGAAATTCCGTGAAGGGTAGCTGATATTGGCCACAGCATATCCATCTACAACCAGTTGCCTTTCCATTTTTTCCATTGAGGAACTGGATCGGGCGAGGCCATGTAAAAGAATGACTACTTCCCTTCCTTCAACAACTGAAGAAAGCAGGAAAATTAGAATAAATATATGTATCGATTTCTTCATGATATTCGAATTTACAACCAACTCTGCCGCACCGTACCTTCCAGCAGCTTTTCTCCCTGCATGAGCCCCTTTCAGGGAAGTAATCCATCGCTGCCACACTGAAACAAACAGCCTTCGCCATAGCTTGGTCACCTACATATTACTCCGTTAAGATCTGATAAGTCTTATCCCCTTATCCTCGATTACGATCGAGCGCTTTTTATAAAGCCCCCCCAATGCCCGCTTAAAGGCACGTTTGCTGACTTTATAGCTATCGTAAATTACTTCCGGTGGAGTATTATCGGATAATTCAAGAAAACCGCCGGCTTCCCTCAGGTCTCGCAAGAGAATATCCTCCAGTTCATCCCGCGGATTTTCTCCTGATTTCT
>JAUVDD010000038.1 GCA_030595525.1 Puniceicoccales bacterium | reverse complement strand
GTCCGGCGATGCCGACCTGACCGGCCATGATACAAAAGTCCCCCAATTCATTACTGCCTGCCATTCCGACTTGGGCACAGAGGATGTTGTGTTTACCAATGATGTTATTGTGGCCGATTTGCACGAGATTATCGATCTTGGAACCGCGACCAATTTTAGTGGCTGCAAAACGGGCTCGATCGATGCAGGTATGCGCTCCCAGATCCACATCATCCTCGATAATTACAATGCCAATCTGTGGAACAGGATGGTGACCCGACTTGTCGGAACGATATCCAAAACCGTCTGCTCCAATCACCGATCCCTGGAATAGTCGGCAACGGTTACCCACCTGACATCCCCAACCAACAACGGCTCCATGTGAAAGGAAGGAATCTTCCCCAATCACAGATCCCCGCTCAACACGCACATTGGATTCCAAAATCGTCCCCCGGCCAATCTTTACATCTTCACAGACGATACAATATGGACCCACCGCTACCGTTGGGTCCAATTCCGCGCTCGGATCAATTATCGCAGACGGGTGAATCCCCGTTACCGGATTTGGGACCAACATGGCCTCAATATGGCTGCAAATGGCAGTTAACGCATTGGAAGGATCCTCAACTGGCAACCATGCCTGATTTTCCACTGGCTCCCCTTCCTGATCCGCAGGAACAAGTATAACGCTGGCCTTTGAATCCGACAAAAACTTGTTGTACTTACCTCCACTGAGGAAACTCAAATCACCGGATCCTGCTTCCCTGAGATCTGCCAGCCCAGTCAACTGACCCTGATATTGACCAACAACCTTTGTGGATCCGATTAGCTCCAGGACCTCTTCAATTGTCAACGACCACTTCATGCTTCCAGCATTGTCGCACCAGCCAATTCGCGCAACCGTTTTGTCAGGAAAGTCCAAACAAAAACCCCGATCCTGCAGTTGCGGGATCGGGGTTGAAAAATGGTTTTTAAGATCGCTTAGTTAGCTGGCGCAGCAGCTGGTGCTGGTGGTGCTGGCGCATCCGCATTCAGCTTGAGAAGGATCTTTCCGGTGATGTCGAGGGAATCATTGGCATGCAAAACGGTTGGTACGCCACTGCCCATTATGTCGGACGTGTCGAAAATCAGGTCTGCATCAAAATCGCGAAGAGCAATTTCCTTTACCAAACCAACAATTTCCTGAATCAAGCCACGACGGATCTCCTGACCGCGCTGGTTCAGCTCAGCCATAGTCTGCTGTTGCCACTCCTGGAAATCAGCTTGTTTTTGACGGCCTCCACCAACGATTCCTTCGAGAGCAGCCTGCTTTTCAGCTTTAGCTTCGTCTGAAAGCATCGGGTTTTGCAGTTCTTCCTGCTTGGCCTGGATATCGGCCACCATTACTTGGAGTTCTTTTTCTTTTTCCTGTGCTTCAGCGACAGCTTCTTCACGCAGGCTTTCCAAACGCTGGTTGGCATCGGTGGACTTATAGTAGCCATCGAAAAGCTGTTGCATGCTCACGGTCACAACCGACAGCTCAGCATTAGCCGCGTTAAATGCCAGGGCGCCTATCGCGAGAACAGGCAGTAGGAGTTTTTTTACGTTTCTCATTATTCTGGATTTATTTGTAGATTTTTCTGTTTGGTCAATGATGAAGAGACCCTAATTTAAAAGGGTTGTTCAAATTTAGAAGCGCGTCCCGAAGGAGAAGTTAAACTGGTTACCGGTGTCATTGTCATAAATCAGCTCTCCTTCTTCATTGAAGATCTGGGTAGAAGTGATCGGTATACCAAAGTCTAGACGAAGCGGATTGCCCAGTACCAGCAAGCGGACACCGAAGCCCCAGTTGCTGTTGAAACTGGCCGGATTAAAGTCGAAATCATCCTTGTTGACGAATCCAATGTCATAGAACAAGGCCAGTCGCATGGCATCTGCCAGCTTAACTGTGTATTCAAGACTTCCGAAACCATAAGAGTTACCACCAACTGGTTCGTAGAATCCGCGACTGCCGTCAACTGGGCCCACGTCACGATAGTCAAATCCACGCAGTGAATCAGGACCACCTAGATAGTAGCGATCAAAGAACGGGGACGGCTTGTCGCTATATTCCCAGATAGATCCCAACCGGCCAAGAACAGATATGACCTGGTCTCCGATCTCGAAAGTTGGCACAAAGAATGCGCTTCTGCCCTCGAATTTAACGTATTCCGTATCACCACCGACGCCGGCAAAAGATGTGGTCAGGGAGATTCGGCTACCACGGGTGGTAAAAATCAAATCATTCCGGGTATCCCGCCACATGCTCAGGGAGACCTTGGAAACTGTCCGGGGGCTTTGCAGGTATTCTTCCCATATAACGGTGGGAGCGTTGGAACTGACATTGGTCAGGTCGACAATTTCATAACTGTACGACAACTGGCCGTTAATCAGGCCAATGAGGCGCTTCCGGAGATAGATCTCCAGACCGGTCCGCATTTCATCGTAGGTCGTGCTATTGTAATCTGTTTCACGACGGAAAAGCTGGAAACCGAAGGCGAGGCGCCGTTCAAACAGCCAGGGCTCTTCAAATGCCAGAACAACTTCATTGGAGTACGATCCAATGGATCCGCGGAAGCGGAATTTCTGGCCATCACCTTGCAAGAAGGGAGAACGCCACTTGAAAAGGTCAAAGTTGCCTTGTGAAATTTCGAAGAAGAAAACGGCGTTTTCGAGAGAACTGAACCCTGCTCCAAACTGGAAGTTCCCTGTCCGGCCTTCCGTCACACGTACCTTGAGGTTACGCTTGCCCGGAATATTGGTAGGTTCTGGAGACAACTGAACTTCCTCGAAGAAACGGGTGTTTTTCAGAATCGCCTCACTGTTCTTCATGTAAATCATGTTGAACGTACGCCCAGGTGAAAGAGCCAACTCACGAATAATGATGATGCTCTTGGACTTGGTATTACCTTCAATGATGATCGATTCCACCTCGAACTTATCACTTTCACGGATATTGTAGACCAGGTCGATATCCCCTGTCTCAATATTGGCGCGACGATCCGGACGAACGGAGGTGTCAAGATAACCAACAGATCCGTAGATATTGGTCACCATCTCGACGTCATCATCGAGGTCCTCTGGTGAAAATACGTCACCAGGCAGCAATTGAAGGGAGGCATATAAAACAGGCGTCGGGAAAATTGTATTGCCCTCAAGCTTGATCTCACCGACCCGATACTGGCGTCCTTCGTCGATTCGAATCGTAATCACGATTTTTCCCGGTTTCGGGTAATCAAGAGAAACATTGGATTCCGGGATACTGACGTCCAGGTAACCTTCGCTCATGTACAGTGCCCGAAGTTTTTCCAAATCTTCCTGGAACTCGACTTCATCAAACCGGCCAGAGCCAGTCAACCATGAGAGGAACCAGCGGCGTTTGGTCTCCATTCCTCCTTTTAATTTACGGGAGGAGAAAGCAGTGTTACCGACAAAAATAACTTCTTCGATCTTTAGTTTAAGACCTTCATTGATGACATAAGTGACTGTACCTTCACCACTGGTCTCATTCCGATCGATGCGGTAGTCTACCCGAACTTCGGTGTATCCTTTATCCCGGTAATATTCGGTGAGTTTATCCGCATCACGTCGAATACGACGCTCATCAATGCTTTGGCCAATTCGAATGGAAATCTCCCTTCTCAAACGACGGGATTTCGCCCGGTCGTTTCCGGTAATTTCGATTCTACTGATCTTGTAACGCGCCTGGACAGTAAATACGACCTCGACCTGACCACCGGGCAAATCTTCAGATTGGGCCTCGATGAAATCGAACAGGCGCGTATTGTAGAGATTTCGAATGGATCGATCGACCAGATTCTGGCTGAAGGGCATGCCTTCACGAATTTCCAATCGTGCCAGAATGGCCTCATCGCTCACGTTGCGAATGTCAACAAACTCAATCTTCACATTACCAACGATAGACTCACCGGTTTGTGCATGAATCGTTGAAAATCCGATTACAGAAAAGACGATCCCAAGGATCAGAGATTGGATTAGGCCTTTCATAGAATTATTCGACAGGCTGGGAAGTATAGTTCTCAAAGCGAGTAAAATCGGGTATAAAGGTTAACGGAACACTGCCGGTTGGGCCATTCCGCTGCTTGGCGATGATTAAATCCCGCTCACGTGATGCTTGCGGAACGGATGGGTTATCATCTGCATTTTGTCTCGGTGCAAGCAGGAAAACAACATCCGCATCCTGTTCGATGGATCCGGATTCTCGCAAATCGGAAATTCTCGGCTGGCGATTTTCCTTTTCAGAGGATCGGTTAAGCTGACTCAAGACCAGCACAGGCACATTGAGTTCCTTGGCCATGGCCTTGACCCCCCTGCTAATTTCCGAAATCTGCTGCTCACGAGGCACCCGGGAGTCGGTTCCACTGACCAGTTGCAAATAGTCTATTATAATCAGCTCTACCTTGTGCTGTTTGTATACCCGCCGGGCTTTGGCTCGTAACTGGAGAATATTCAATCCGCTGGAATCATCCACCCAGATCGGGGCATTTCGAAGAACCGCCGCCGATTTAGCCAATTGTTGCTGCTGTTCCGAGCCCAGCATTCGGTCACGAACTCGGCGCATACTGACTTGCGCACGACCACACAGCATTCGCATAGCCAATTGCTCCGATGGCATTTCAAGACTGAATACCAGAACGCCCTTTCCCTGGCCACGCATCGGCAGGGATGCATTTTCAGCAATATTCATCCCCAGGGAGGTTTTCCCCATAGATGGACGAGCAGCCAATACCACCATTTGTCCGGAATGCAGGCCAAAGGTCATTTTGTCGATGTCGGTATAACCCGTCATCACACCGTCGTCTGACTGGCCAGCCAGAATATTTCTTATCAGGTTGGCCGCATTGTCGATTGTGACATCAAATTTCTCAGCGGAATCCCCTGCACTATCCTCATTAATGGAAAGGATTCGCTCTTCAACATCACCAATGAAGTGCTCCAGTTGGTCCTGGTTCACGTAGGCCTCTTCCGCCACGTGGGATGCCGTATCAATCAACCTTCGTAACAACCATTTCTGGCGAACAATATCCAGCCAGTAACGCGCGTTGGCGATCGACTCAATCCGATTGGTTAGACGAGTCAGGGTTGTCGCCCCCCCCACCAGTTCAATCAGCAGGGTTTTCGGATCAACCAGACGCTGTTTTTGTTTAAGCCACTCAATACTGGAGACTGGACGACTTTGCAGTGCATCCAGAACAGTCACCTCATCCACTGCCTTGTTATCGGTGTACAGGTCCGACATCACCTGATACACGACCTTGTGTGCCGGCTGGAAGAAAGACTCCGGGCGCAACCCGACTTCCATGCACGCCGAGAGAATGTCTTGTCCGGGATCGATCAAGCAGCTGCCCAGCAAGCCCTCTTCGGCTTCCTGGCTATGTGGCGGAATGCGTCCTCGCTCCTCAGACATGGATGGTGCGATGTCGCATGTTATGGTTACTCCTCAATCGGTTCAAAAAGCACGAGCGCTTATTGCTCGGTTTCTTTTTCCTCAATCGGATTTTCCGAAACAACCTCGAAGTCAAAGTCAGCTGACACTTCAGGATGTAAACGGACACGAGTGGTGTGTTTGCCAAGGCTCTTGACCGGTGTGTAGAGATTGACCTGCTTCTTTTCCAGCTCAACTCCGTTCTCGGCGATCCTTTCGATCAGATCCTGTGCAGTCACTGAACCGAACATTTTTCCGCCAGGACCCGTCTTGACTGCGAAGACAATCTGGATCGTTCCCAGTTTTTCCTCGAGTGCCTTGGCCTCGTCCAATTCGGAAATCTTGCGCTTCTCAGCGCGAGTGCGAAGGGCCTCGATTTGTTTGCGATTGGATCGGGTCACAGGAATTGCCAAGCCGTTAGGCAGCAAATAATTGCGAGCATATCCGGTTTTTACGTTAACGGTATCACCCTCGTTTCCGAGGTCTTCAACCGGTTGAAGTAACAGAAGTTCTGCGTTTGCCATGAGTAATTTCTCCTCTGATATAAATTTTGTTTATTAAAGTATCTCGTTAGAAAGGGACATTGTCATCCTCGATCGAGTCTCCAGTCGGACTGGATCCCGCTTCGCTGGGCGCCTTTTTACTGCTGCCGGACTCACGGGCACTCCCGTGGTCCTGGCTCTGTGAGGATCCCAGAAACTGGAAATTCTCTAAAACCACAGACAGCTTGGAACGCTTTTCCCCGGTATTGCTTTCCCACTGGTCCAAACGGAGTCGTCCCTCAACAAAGAGAGGAGAACCCTTCTGGCAGTAGCGCTCAATGATCTCGGCCTGATTCCCGAAGGCATCAATGTCCACAAAAGTGGTTTCTTCCCGAGCTTCATCATCACGCGTCCGAAAACGCCGGTTTACAGCTAATCCGAGTTTGGCAATCTTCAACCCCGATGGTGTTGTACGAACATCCGGGTCCCGGGTCAGATTACCCATTAACAGGACTTTATTGAAGTTTGCCATCTTACAATGCTCCGATTTGGGTTAGATGGATTGGAACAAGGTCCGCTTGATCAGGGTATCCAACTGGATACTTTCCTGGAAAGCAGCCGGCAGGTTAGCCGGACCGGTTACAACAACCTGCAAATAGGTGTCTCCGGTGTGGTCCTTTTCCGTCACACGAATAAAGTCACGACGACCGAGATTTTCCAGCGATTCAACTTCCCCGCCAGCTTGTTTCAACTGTTCAGTCACCTTCTCCTCCAAGGTCGCCACGGGGGATTCGTACCCGCGGGTGTCCAGGATGAAGGTCACTTGATATTTCCGATTTTTTTGTAGGCTCATTCTTAAGAATGCGTTGGTTAATTGTATTGATTGCCAGATTCGGTCCCTTTTGGATGATTAGACTCATCTCAGATAAGATACGTTCCCAGCAAGTTGCGAGAGTGTTTATCTCCTCGGGAGAGAATTTCCCAAGGACGTAATCGGTCATTTTCATCGGAGTCGGCTGATCGGGAGCAATCCCGATTCTTAGCCGCGGAAATTCTGACCCTAACTGCCCGATGATGTCATCGACACCATTGTGCCCTCCAGCACTTCCTTTCAAGGTCAACTTAGTCTGACCCAGCGGAAACTGAAACTCATCCACCACTACCAATACAGACTTTGGGGACCACTTGTAATAGCGGCACACATTCCCAATGGCCTTACTGCTGGCATTCATAAAGGTCTGAGGCTTGAGCAACAAGACCGGTTTGCCAGCAATTACGACGGAAGCGGTGTGGGCACATATTCGGGTTTCCGCCTTCCAAGAGGCGGAATGGGCCTCGGCCAGTTTATCGACCGCGGCGAATCCGATGTTGTGGCGTGTCCCATCGTATCGCGACTCAGGGTTGCCCAGGCCGGCGATGACACGCACCGATTGCATGCAAAGAACAAAGATTAAAGATTAAGACAATCAGGATTCAGCAGTCTCTGGTTCAGCTTCTTCGGCAGGAACGCCTTCTTCAGCTTCATCATCAGCGCCTTCTTCATCGCTGGCTCCTCCAGAGGAACTAACGCAAGCGAGAACTACAGATTCAGGATCATCGAGGAAAATTACGCCTTCCGGAGCTTCGATCTCCGAAAGATTGATGTTTTTGCCAAGGCCGAGTTCCGTCACGTCAATGAGGATCTCTTCCGGCAAATTACGGGGACGGCAACGGACACGAAGTGTCTGCGTGCTAACGTCGAGCACTCCACCGTAGTTTCTGACACCGTCAGCAAGACCGATGGTGTGAACTGGAATGTCCGTTTCCATATCCTTACCGCGGACAATTTCCTTGAAATCAATATGGATGAAAGCGTCGGTACAGCTGTTGCGCTGTAACTCCTGGATGATCGCGAACTGCGATTCATCTTCGCCTTCATTTTTCAGCTCAATCAAGGAAGCAGAACCGACAATTTTCCGGTAGGACATTGCAAATTCGTGTTCATTGACGGTCAAATGTCGCAGGCCGGATTCACCATAAATCACTGCCGGAATAGCTCCGTTCTGGCGCAAATGCTTACTGGCTGTCCGGCCGATATTTTCACGTGGTGTAATGTTGAGTGTAATCTGTTTCATTTCCTAAAAAGTCCATGACCCCGTTTTTTGGATCACCGAAAAGAGAGGACGCATACGGAACACGGCCTCGAACGCAAATCAAAAGTGATATTATCTTTATCCAATCATGGAATTTTGCATTTTCAACCAGAATATCTGCTTGCCAACAACCAACTCCACAGCCACATTTCCTCCCTTTCCTGGACGCCACCCTAGCTCAGTTGGTAGAGCAGCTCATTCGTAATGAGCAGGTCGTCAGTTCGAATCTGATGGGTGGCTCCACGCTTCGCTCTCCGAGCTTCGCGTGGCAAGCCACGCAGAAGCGACCTGTCAGGCGAAACGAAGTGAAGACTGAAAAGAGCGAGCGTGCCCTGCGGAAGCATGGGCTCTAAAAGCTAATTTTAGGGTTATCTCAAGCCGGAGCGGGAGCAGCTTCGGGGCTCAATTCGCCCTTATCGCTGTCATCATCCTTGGCAGTGTCAGTCTTGACCTCTTCCTCGGGCTCATCCTCATCGGCACTGTCCGCACGATCCTGGATAGTTTCAACGGAAGTCTTGAGCTCACCATGCTTGAGGATCTCATGGACATGCTTTCCTTCAATCGTCTCATGTTCCAGCAATGCCTCGGCGATCACTCTGAGGGCCTCACGACGCTCTTCAACGATCTTACGTGCACGTTCATACTGTGCATTGATGATGCCCGTGATGGCCTTGTCGATTTTCTCGGCAGTCGATTCGCTAAAGTTCTGGGTCCGGTTAATTTCCTTACCGAGGAAGATCTGTTCCTGGTTTTCCCCGTAAGCAACGGGTCCCAAATCGCTCATTCCCCAGTCACACACCATATGCCGGGCAATCTTGGTGGCCTGCTTGATATCCCCTGAGGCACCATTACTGAAATCACCGGTTTCCACTTCTTCCCCGATTCTGCCCGCCATGGCGCAGCAGACCTGATTGAGAAGATGTTTTCTAGATTGTCCGAGAATATCCTTTTTCGGCAGCATCATGGTCATTCCAAGGGCCCGCCCACGCGGAATGATGGTGACCTTATGCAACGGCAAATGTCCGTCATCGATAACTGCCTGGACCAAGGCATGCCCAGCCTCGTGGAAGGCGGTCAACCTCTTGTCTTCATCATCCATGAGCTTCCGCCGTTCACGTCCAAAAGCGATTTTGTCTCGTGCCTCTTCGATATCATACCGATCCACAACCTTCTTGTTGTAACGTGCGGCAATAAGGGCGCTTTCATTAAGCAAATTAGCCAGGTCGGCACCGGAGAATCCGGGTGTATTTCGGGCAACTGTTCCTAAAGAAACATCCTCGCCCATCTTGATTTTCTTGGCATGCACCTTGAGGATTGCTTCCCGACCATGCAAATCAGGCAAATCGATGACAATCTGTCGGTCGAATCGGCCTGGACGCAACAAAGCGCTATCGAGCACGTCCGGACGGTTGGTAGCCGCCACAATAATGACGCCTTCATGTCCATCAAACCCGTCCATTTCAACCAGAAGGGAATTCAGGGTCTGTTCGCGTTCATCATTACCGCCGCCTAAGCCGGCGCCTCGCTGACGGCCAACTGCGTCGATTTCATCTATAAAGATAATACATGGAGCATTCTTGCGCCCCTGTTCAAACATGTCTCTGACACGGGCAGCACCCACGCCAACGAACATTTTCACGAAATCGGAACCACTGATGCTAAAGAATGGAACATCCGCCTCACCGGCCACAGCACGAGCCAAGAGGGTTTTACCGGTTCCCGGCGCACCAACCAGAAGGGCACCCTTGGGGATGCGTCCGCCGATCTTCTGAAAACGCTTGGGATCCTTCAGGAAAGAAACGACCTCAGCCACTTCCTCCTTGGCTTCGTCACAGCCTGCCACGTCCTTGAAAGTGATTTTCTCGCGGTCACGGGTCAGCATCTTGGCCTTGCTTTTGCCAAAGTTCATGGCACCACGACCGGCATTTCGCAATTGCCTCACAAACAGGAAGTACAAAATCAGAACGATCAGCATAATCGGCAGCAATGTCAGGATCAGTTCCGCAACAAATGTACTGGCTGGTTGTTCCTTAAACAAACCGGATTTCTGCAATACCTGCAGATTATCCTCGGTCAGTTGCCCCTTGGCAACAAAAGCCATCGCTTCCCCGGAGGGCTGCTGTTGCTTGCCCGAGATTTCATGCCACAGGGGACCACCCTGAGGGACAGCCTTGATAACCGAATCTTTCAGGATCGTGCAGTCTTCTCCCGATTCGACTTCTTCAATGACTTGTTGAATCGTCAGGCTGACTGATTGTTGCTGTTGATTACTTGCATAATACAGCAACGTGAAAATGACAAAGAATACCAGCAACCAGATGCTGAGCATCCGGAACTGGCCACCGTTGTTTAACGGCTTGTTGCGCTTTTGTGTGGAATTATCCGACATGATTTAGAGAAAAGCTGTTTATTGAACCCAGTAAGTCAACCGCAGAGCAGAATTGATACCATCGCGAACTTTGGCATCCTCTGCCGGAGGAAATCCGGGCACCCAAAGGATCTCACCTTTGTTGTTTAATATGACAGGTAAAGCCTGTTTTTGTTCGGAATTCAATTTGGCATCACCAAAAACGTCTTGTAATTTACGGGAACCGGGCGATCCGAGGGGTCGATACCGGTCACCCGGTTGCCATTGTCTCACCCACAAGGGGCCATCCACACCGGTCAGCCAGGCTTCTTTTCCCGG
>JAUVDD010000306.1 GCA_030595525.1 Puniceicoccales bacterium | reverse complement strand
GAATCCTTCGATTCCAAACTTCTTGGCCAACGAGTTGTTGTGAGCCTTCTGCTTATCAGTCATTTCCTTCTTCCGGGGAAAATCCGCTTCCACCAAAATCAGGGCCGCATCAGCGATTGCCTTGAATTCCGCTGTACTGAGGACTTCCTTCTCCAGTTGGATGCACGGGGGGCACCAATCGGATCCATGAAATTCAACTAGAACGTACTTGCCTTCCTTTTTGGCCTTGGCGAGTGCATTATCGTAATTCTTCAACCAGCCCTTGCCTCCGGCATGGGCACTTGCAGCACCGAAAAGGATGCCAAATACTAGGGTAATAATAGACAGTGTTTTCATATGTTTCATAAATTCAATATTTGTGATTCATCAAGTGAATCGATTTTAGGAGCAAGGCAATCCTGAATTATTCCATCTTTTCGGAGAAAATTAATTCACTGAAGGATCATCCGGAGAATCGGCAATAATCCCCCACTCCGGCCGCACCGCATCCAACAGGCCTCTCCAGAGGTTTTGCGGGGGCATTTTTCCAAATGGCTGGACGAATGAACCGATGGCCCAATCCGACCTGCTCAATTCGTTCTCCAATTGGCCGTCACTCCATCCGGAATAACCTAAAAACGCGCGCGCCTCAATCGTCGGATCTGAATCAATAAGTTCCTGCAAAGCAGTTGGTTCCAAACCGAAATAAAGTCTGAAGTTCTTGCGGCTCAAATCCCAGTTCCAAGCAACCAACAGGATATCATCTGTTGCCACAGGGCCTCCCTCATAGACTGCTAGATTCCTTAGAAGAGGTGTATCCAAGTCTTCTCTCAAGCCTCCAAGGGATTTCCCTGTGGGCCGATTTATAATCACCCCCAAGGCACCATCTTCTTGATTATGTACTGATAACAAAATAACAGATTGCTTAAAATTAGGATCAAGCAACCCCGGATGGGCGCCTAAAAGGAAGCCAGCCAGGTTTTTGACATGTGTTTGCGGTTCATCCATCGGCGTTTTCTGATTTGTATTAATATTTTTCGAGGCAGACCCCGGACTCCTGAAGCAATTCAGCGGTCAAAGGATCATTCCTGTAGTCCCAGTGATATTTCACTGCGCGAATTCCCGACGAAACGAGTATTTTGGCACAATTAAGACAAGGATAATGGGAAATATAGGCAGTGGATCCGAGAATCGAGATTCCTCGCTTGGCAGCATCTGCGATGGCATTCTGCTCGGCGTGAATCGTGGCCTGTTCATGTCCATCCCTCATGTGACTGGCATGGGGGGCTCCCGGAAGGAATCCATTGTACCCAGCAGCAATAATACGGTTACGCTGATCACCACCCGAAACGAGTAAACAACCCACGTGCAAGCGCTCACAGGCCGATCGAAGGCTCATCATCAGCGCAGCACTCATGAAATATTCATCCCAACTGGGGCGCTCAGTTCGATTTGCCACCAACATCTCTACCTGCTCTAGCAATCCACTTTGGAGGGAACTGGTGCTTGAGACTGACTCTTTAGAATTCATTGTCTCCAATAAAGGGAGCAGTCGTACGGGAATCAACACCGCAATCAAAAGGACCACAATCGGGAGTTGCGCCACAATGATCATTATCCTACAAAAGCCGTCATGAAGCGCCGGATTCGACTCGATTACAACGCACCTTTTTGCTTGTCCTTCTCTTTTCTCGCCATGGCAGCCTATGTAGCTGGCATTGCCACGGATGGGTGGGCCACGATGAACATATTCTCAATTTCCGGCTCTGCCTGGTTTGGAGATTGGGCAACTTATCCCAAGCTGATTCTTCATGCTTTCGGCCATGCCTCAGCACCGCATTTATTTGCCAATTTGACAGTTCTTTTGCTGGTTGGACCTTTACTTGAAGAGATGTATGGAGCAGGAATGCTGCTACTCCTGAGTATCCTCACAGCTTTGCTGACGGGCCTGATCATGATATTCTTTTTCTCAGGATCTCTCCTTGGAGCTAGCGGTATCGTTTTCGCATTTATCATTCTCTCCAGCTTTGCAAACGCCCGTTCCGGAACGATTCCACTGACTTTTATCCTGATTTGCCTGATCTTCCTCGGAGGAGAAATCATACGTGCAATGGGGCAGGACAACATTGCCCAGTTTGCCCATATTGCCGGTGGCGTCCTGGGAGGTGCTTCCGGATTCCTGATGGCTAAACGGGCCGAAAAGCCCAGATGGTAGTAGAATCCCTAGTGCAGGATTGAAATATCTTCTCTTTCGAGGGAATTGAGAACTTCATGCAAGTCCCTGTAGATTCGGTCAGTTTTGACCTGAACTTCAAGCGAAACGCGTCCTACGTCCGGGACATGCGCGGTTTTGCATCCGGCAGCCATTCCAGCTACTAACCCATTCTGGCTGTCTTCAAGAACCAGCAGGGTTTCAGGATTTAACCCAAGCTTCCGTGAGGCTGCCAAATAGATATCCGGAGCCGGTTTGCTTTGCTCCACATCATCCCCGCAAACCCGCAGTGGCAGGTGTTTAATCAGACCACAACGCTCCAGCTTATGTTGGCACAAATCCCGTTCCGTGGAAGTGGCTAAGCATCGCGGAATTCCACTATTATCCAAATACTCCAAAAACTCACGAGCACCCGACTTGACTGGTACAACATCCTTTACGACAGCATCCATGTACACTCTGGTGGCAACTCTGAGAAATTCCTGGATATCACAAGACGAGTCCATCACCTCGTACAATCGCTGTTCGATACTGGTCATCGATTGTCCGATTAAAGTGTGATAATATCCCTCGGGCATAAAAAAACCGGTTTCCCGTTCAGCTGTCTCCCAGCAACGCTGAGAGACACGTTCGGTGTCCAGAAGGAGACCGTCCATGTCGATCAAGAATCCACAAATTTGCAGAGGAGCGTCCATTCAAATGGAAGGAACCCTATCCGATCAGGAAGGCAACCGGAAAGAGTGCATCCAGCTTTCACCTTGACAGATCCTGCTGCTATCCAGACAACTCAACGCAGATTCCGGGGGCGACTTGAATGAGTCTGAGACACAGCCCACCGCTTCGGCGGATAAGCAGTGAACCCTTAGAACCTGATCCGGTTTATACCGGCGGAGGGATGGAGGTCTGTGTCACAAGTGAGGCAACCGTCCGACTCACCGTTGGGAACCGTCAACAGCACTATTAAGTGACTATGACCAAATCAAAAAATCTAATCCTCACCGCTGCCAGCATAAGTGTACTC
>JAUVDD010000260.1 GCA_030595525.1 Puniceicoccales bacterium | reverse complement strand
TGATGAGCTGGCTCGTCAGGGAGTACACGTTATTTGTGTCAGTCAAAATCCGGCTTCTTGCGGAGCGGCTGCAGATGAGATCAAGGCTAATGGCGGATCTGCTGAAGCCCATGCCGTTGATGTCGGTGATTCTGCCGCAGTGCAGGCAGTCGCGGATTCCCTGTTAAAGGAACACGGCCCAATCGATATTCTTGTCAACAACGCCGGAATTACCCGCGATATGCTGTTGATGCGAATGAAGGATGAGGAATGGGACGATGTTATCCGTACAAACCTTAGCAGTTGTTTCTACTGGTCCCGCGCCCTGATGCAGCCTATGGCACGCAACCGGTGGGGCCGTGTGATCAATATCAGTTCAGTCATTGGATTGATGGGCAATGCCGGCCAGTCAAACTATGCTGCTGCCAAGGCGGGCATTTTTGGCCTGACCAAGAGCCTTGCCCGGGAGTATGCCAAGAGGAAGATTACCGTTAATGCTGTTGCTCCAGGATTTATTCAAACGGACATGACAAGTGCGTTGAAAGAGGAGGTTACTCAGGCGATTTTACAACAGATTCCTTTGAAACGACTAGGCAATGTGGCAGATATCGCAAATATTGTTGCCTTTCTTGCCGCAGAAGAGTCAGGATATATCACCGGTCAGACTTTTACAGTTGACGGGGGAATGGTGATGTGAAGAAATCCGTAACCTAATTTTATAAAAATATAAAGCTATGTCAGATAAGAGTATCGAAGAACGCGTAAAGGACATCATTGTCAATCAGCTCAACGTTAACGAAGAGCAAGTTACTCCAGAAGCATCCTTCCTTGAGGATCTTGGAGCTGACTCTCTAGACACCGTTGAATTGATTATGGCATTCGAGGAAGAATTTTCGAATGAGATTGACGGTGAGATCCCGGAATCTGAAGCAGAAGGTCTGCAAACCGTAGGTGCCGTCATTTCCTATGTTAAGGAAAAGTCCGGCAGCTAAAAATCCGACCGACTAATTCAATTATCAGGAGGCCTTCAGGGGCCTCTTTCTATATACGGAGAGGAACATGGACAAGAAACGCATTGTAGTGACAGGAATGGGGGCGATTACCCCATTAGGAAATGATGTTTCTACTTTCTGGGACAATCTATTGGCAGGTAAAAGTGGTATCCGGAAGGTAACGGCATTTGATACGGAGCATTATCAAAGTAAGATTGGAGGAGAGGTTCCGGATTTTAATCCAGGCGACTGGATGGATCCAAAGGACGCCAAACGCAATGACCGCTACACGCAGTTTGCGGTAGGAGCGACCCGGATGGCCATGGCCGATGCCAAACTGGATGTGAAGGATCTGGATGACCCGGTTCGGTTCGGATGCATCATTGGCTCCGGTATTGGTGGTCTGGATACCATTGAGAAGCAGACATTCCGATTGTTCAAAAGTGGTCCTCGTCGTGTTTCTCCTTTCATGATTCCCATGTTGATCAGCAACATGGCGAGCGGTGTTGTAGCCATTGAAGTGGGTGCTATGGGTCCAAACTATGGAATCGTCAGTGCCTGTGCGACATCAAGTCATGCGATTGGTGACTGCTTGCGGATTCTGCGAGCTGGTGAAGCTGATGTCATGTTAGCCGGTGGTAGTGAAGCTACCATCACGCAGGTGTGCTACGCGGGCTTCTGTAATATGAAGGCAATGAGCACATTATCTAATGACGAACCCGAACGCGCCAGTCGTCCATTTGATGCCAAGCGTGACGGATTCATCATGGGAGAGGGAGCAGGTGTACTGGTCCTGGAAACCCTTGAGCACGCCAAAGCCCGTGGAGCCAACATTCTTTGTGAGGTTATAGGGCACGCAGCTACATGTGATGCTTACCATATTACTTCTCCGGATCCCTCAGGGCGGGGACTTCAGGCATGTATCAGGAATGCGCTGAAAGATTCTGGGTTAGGTACCGATGATGTGGACTATATAAATGCCCACGGAACATCCACTCTTTACAATGACAAGACAGAGACAGCAGCGATCAAGGCTGTGTTTGGTGAGAAGGCAGCGACTCTGAACATCAGTTCAACCAAATCGATGACAGGTCACTTGTTGGGCGCAGCTGGCGGAATTGAGGCAATTGCCTGTATTCAGACAATTCGGACGGGTAAGATCGCACCAACCATCAATTACGAAAATCCTGATCCTGATTGTGATTTGAATTACGTTCCCAATCAAGCCATCGAAGCACCGGTTAAGGTGGCTATGAGCAACAATCTTGGATTTGGCGGACACAACGCCACGATCATTTTCAAGGCTTTTGAGAACTGATAAGAAGATCCCTGATTAATTCCAGGAAATTTCAAAAAGACACAAATCAGCTTTGTATCTTTATTTTTATTATGATTAAAGGAATCCATCATGCCGGACATTCCTGATTTATATATGCCAATTCTCTACGGAGGAGCTGGCTTTGTCGGGTTTGTGAGTTGTTTTTTCGGATACAAATTGTTCAAAGGAATGGTCATCGCGGTGATGGCTCTGGTTGGTGCAATTGGTCTGGCATGGGCAGGCTTTACTTTTGGAGAACAACCGGTGATCTGGTCGATTGGAGGATTAATCCTCGGTGCCATCCTGGGAGGCACGCTGGCGTTGTCATTTTACTCCCTGGCCGTTGCCACAATAGCAGCACTTTTTGTTGCGACCAGTCTGCTGCCATGGGTACAAGGCTATGAAATTCTGGTACAATGGGGGATAATCGGTGGCGCATGCCTGATCGCTGCATTGCTGGCAACAGCTCTGACAAACTTTATGATCCAACTTGCTTCATCAATGCTGGGAGCATTACTTCTAGTGCATTGTGGGATGTTTTTCGCCTATGGACAAACGGTACATAGGGCGGTCCAAGAAGAAGGGGACTGGGTTCTGTACCTTGATCTGGATTTGCAGACCGCGGGGATTGCCCTGGGGCTCGGACTACTTGGATTCCTGATACAGAGAAAAGCTGCGAAGTAACGGTGTTTTCTACTCACAAACCGGAGACTCAATCGAAGCAACCGGGTAGGAACAGTAATCTGCTGCAAAAAATGCGGAAGGCCGGTTGTTGCCTGAATCCTTAATCCCTCCAAAAGGTGCCGCACTGCTTGCCCCGGTTAGCTGCGTATTCCAATTGATTATGCCAGCTTTCAGTCGGGGGTAAGCATAATCATATCGGTTTTTTTCATCGGTTAAGATTCCGCTGGCCAATCCATACCGGGTGTTATTTGCGGTTTTTATTGCCTCATCCAGGTCGGCGACACGAATGACTTGAAGTATTGGCGCGAAAATCTCCTCGTCAGGAAGATCCTCAACATCCGTGACATCAAGAATGCCGGGTGAAATAAATCCAGTTCCAGATTTCAGGGGACTGGCTTTCAAAAGCAGGATTGCGCCTGATTGAATTAAGGAATCCTGTTGTTGGCATACTTTTTGAGGGAATTCCGGACAGGCGAGGGGACCAATGAAGGGTTCTGGATCCGCGAACGGATCATCCACAGTTATGGATTTTGTTTTCTCAATAAGCTTATTGAGAAAA
>JAUVDD010000299.1 GCA_030595525.1 Puniceicoccales bacterium | reverse complement strand
AGCAGCCCAACAGTATATCGAGTACTAGATCGCATGAAATTGATCTACAGCACCGCGTTGGCATGGCAAGGCTGAAGCCCGGCTAAAGCCGGTACTCCAACGGAGACAGTACTTGTTGGAGTCCCGTCTTCAGACGGTCTTCCACCGGAGACAGTACTTGTTGGAGTCCCGCCTTCAGGCGGTCTTCCACCGGAGACTAAGCATTCAAATCGTATGGAGGGAGAGTCCGCTCAACACGTTGTCCACCCAACCTAACAAATTTGGGCAATCCATTCTCATGCGGAACCACTACTTCGCCTTGGATCAGCGGAGAGGCGTATTTGACAAATTGAAAACTCAGGGAAACCCCGTCTTCGTTGATCCAGCTTGCCGGCAGTGGCTTGATCCCATTGGCAATTTCGCTCAAGTCAGCCAAACCGGTCTCACAGACGTAGGTTTCAGACTCGGCACGAGTAAAAGTCACCATTTTGTCGGTCTGACCGTCAAGGGCAGCTTCCACTGCTGCTTTACCCGCGAGGTAAGCTTCGTCATTATCGGCCTTTGATGCATTCGAGGCGGCGGCTCGCTGAGTATGACCCGGACGGAAAGAACGGGTTTTGAGACCGTCAAAATGCTGGTCGATCAGGCCCTTGAGAAAATCCCCCGCGCCACCGAGTTGCTCGTTTCCGAAACTATCCTGACCAACGGCGGAAGTGGAAATGTAGTTCCCGTTGCCGTCTACCAGACCTTCACCAACTACGATCAAGCAGAACTTTTCGCGCTTCAGCACTTCGGCCACATCGTCGAGGAACTTATTCGTTTCGAAGGCGACCTCCGGAAGATAAATCAAATGGGGTGGATCGTTTGGATTGTCCCGGCGTTTTGCCAAAGTCGCACCGGCAGCAATCCATCCAGCTGAGCGGCCCATCACCTCAAGGATGTAAACCAGATCGTGCTGTCCCATTGATTCTCCGTCGCAAGCAACTTCACGCACGGTCGTGGCAATATTCTTGATCACGGAACCGTAACCAGGAGTGTGGTCTGTCACCACCAAGTCGTTATCCACCGTCTTGGGGATACCAATTACTCGCATTTCCCAGCCGGAAGCTGCTGCCTGTTTAGAAATTTTATCAGCAGTATCCTGTGAATCATTTCCTCCAATGAAGAAGAAATACCGAATATCATGGGCCTTGAACACTTCCACAACCCGTTCAAAATCAGCCTCCTTACGCAACTTGAACCGACAAGTCCCTAAGGCGGAAGCCGGAGTATAGCGCAGTCCCCGGATGGTTTGTTGCGACTCTTCTGCAAGGTCAATCAGGTTTTCTTGAAGAATTCCGAGAATGCCGTTCTGGCCTCCGTAGATTTCCTCGATACAACCATGGTTCAGCGCTTCATCAATCACCCCAGCCAGGCTGGCATTGATTACAGCGGTCGGGCCGCCGCTTTGCGCTACAAGTACATTTCCTGTCAGTTCTTCTGCCATGTTATTCAAATTTAAAGATCAAAGGAGTTACGGTGTGGAGTTTAAAATTTCTTGGCAAATCATTTTCTCTCCAGACCAAAAAGAAGCCCACCTGATAACAGGCCATTCTGCCGGTCGATTAGCTCCCCAGCATTCGCCAATTGACTTAAGATTCAGGAAAATCAACTTCCACATCAATGCCCACTGCAACCAACAACCGGGGCCTGATGGCCATCATTCTGGCCTTCGCCATATGGGGGTTGTTTCCGATTTACTGGAAGCTGCTTGGCTCTATCAGTTCGGTTGAATTGCTTTACACCCGGTTGATCCTGACCGCCATCGCCTGCCTGGCCCTCCTTCCTTTGCGGGGAACCGGACATATGTTTTTAGCGGCCTGGAAGGAGCCACGGACCCTTCTTAGAACACTTCTGGCCGGAATTCTCCTTTCCGCGAACTGGTTCTGTTTCATCTGGGCGGTCAATTCCGGTAACGTCCTGGAGTCGAGCTTAGGATACTTTCTTTGCCCGATTGCCAGTGTTCTAATGGGACGGTTCATCGAGAACGAAACCATGTCCAATCTCAGATGGCTGGCAGTTTCCCTGGCAGTAGCAGGTGTCAGCACCCTGATTCTGCTGGCCGGACACGTGCCGGCAGTAGCTATTGTCATTGCCCTGACCTGGAGCGGTTATGGTCTGTTAAAAAAGAGGAGTCATCTGGGTCCGGTGGTAGGTCTGGGGCTGGAAACCAGCCTCCTGTCACCTTTTGCGGCAATTTCCCTGTTATGGATGGCCAGTCAGTCTCCGCTAACACTTTGCAGCATTACTCCCGCTGTAACTGGATTTCTCCTGGTCGCCGGGATCTTCACAGCCGCCCCGCTATTGCTGTTCGCGTACGCTGCCCCTCGCATCCGGCTGAGTACGATTGGAATGGGACAATACATCGTTCCATCCTGTCACTTTGTCCTGGCATTTTTCTATGGTGAAGAAGTCAGCCCGATCATCCTGGTGGGATTCGGCCTGATCTGGATCGGCCTGATCCTGTACGCTGTTCCCGAAAGCAAAACCAAAAGCAATTGACCCAAACGTGGATTGCTGGAATTTGAAGACATGAGCCAAATAGAAAATCGACTGCTGGAACTCGGCTACAGTTTACCTGCCGCCCCGGCAGCAGCGGGAAATTACTTGCCCTACAGGATTTCCGGTCAGCAACTCTACCTTTCCGGGGTACTGCCAGTTCTGGACGGCCAGCTTTCCCATACTGGAAAAGTGGGTCAGGATGTTTCGGAAGAAGAAGCATATATTGCAGCCAAAAACTGTGTCCTCTCAGCACTTGCTAATATAAAGGCTGCCCTGGGTTCCCTTGACCGGGTAAATCAGGTCCTGTTAGTCAACGGATTTGTCAACGGTGTCGAGGGATTCAGCAACTCTCCACAGGTCATCAATGGTGCGAGTGATTTTCTGGTCGAGTTATTCGGTGATGCAGGACGCCATGCTCGAGCGGCTGTTTCCGTATCGGGACTGCCGAAGAATGTTCCAGTTGAATTACAGATCACTCTCGAATTTAAATAAACAAGAGCTCATTTAACTCCAGTTGAGTAGATAAACCAATTCAGTCATGCTCAAAAAACACGGTTTTATTCTAGCCCTGATCGGATCAATCATCCTGGCCTACTTGAACCCCCAAATCGGTGCCAGGGGAGGACCCATACAAGCGGAAGTAATCAGCAAACTCGGGGTTATGGTGATTTTCCTCCTGCAAGGATTATCCCTCAGAACACGTGAATTGGCC
>JAUVDD010000324.1 GCA_030595525.1 Puniceicoccales bacterium | reverse complement strand
ATTGCCAATTCAATCTCCTTTCTGAGATCGTCAGAAAGGGTATTCTTTTCTGCATCCAGTAACCAATGCAACTGAGCGGAATTTAAATTCCCATTCTCTAATTCTGTTAGCACTTCCTCAAGGAGCGTATCGGATATGTCTTCCGAGTGTATTGCCCTTTTTTTGCGATACTTGAAGAGAATGTATAAGACAGATATTATCGCGATTAAAGTAGTGGAAAAGTAAATACCGAATTTCGAGGAACCTTCGATCTGAGACAGGCTTCCCATGGGTAGCGGGGTATTGTCAGGGTCTGCGCTCTGATACGGAATGACCAACAGTTTCATCTTCGGCAGGGAAATTCGTGATTCCGGATCAGAATGAACAAATACCACTGACAGGTTTTCCAGAATGATATCCCCAGATGAATCTGCCTGAAATACCCAGGATTCCTTTTGCAGATAGGAACCATTCACCAATTCCACAGGGGACTCTTCTGTGCCCAGCAGATGGAGGCGATCGATTTGAGGCACCTCCAGTTTGAACTCTGCGAATTCCTCATTTTCCCGAACTACCTCCAGTCGGAATACATCACCCGGATGGATTTCATTGGGAATCAGGACAGCAGAGATACCGGAATCTTCCGTGGAACCAACGGTCCATAGGGTCGATAATCCGAATGCCACCACTGGAAGCCATTTTCTCATATCAGCCTCCAGTTTCATCGGCGATCCGCCTTTGGCGTGTGCGGAAAAATTGAGCCAATGCAGATACGCAATCCTCGCCTACGGAAACTTCCATCAGGTTAATGCCGTTTTCCAGCATTTGCTCTTCCAGCATTTGATGGCGCTCAAAAGCAGCGGCTTTTCGATCAGAGAGATCCAGGTAGCGGGTTTGTGCCGTCTCAGAATCCGAAATGTGGACCAAATCCTTGAATTCCGAACGGATTTTTTCCGGTTCAAGCAGATTGACCGCGTTCATGTCATGGCGACCTGCCAATGCACCTAGATCATCCAGGTAATCGCTGGCCAGAAAATCCGACATGACAAAAGCGACGGAATGCTTGGGTGCCATATGTCCGAAATTCCCCAATACATCGTTAAAGGAGGTTTTTCTTCCGGTAGGCTGATACTCCAATAACGCTTCCATGATCCGGCGGGCATGCTGACGACCCTTGCCTGGTGGAATCATTAACTCTATCTCATCGGTAAAAAGGATCAGGGAGACCCGGTCGTGATTCATGATGGCAGAGAGCGTGATAAGGGTCGCCATCTCGGCCAGCATGTTACGGCGATTCTGGCTGTCCAGAATGGAGGCCGAGAAGTCACACAACAGGTAAATGAACTGTTCCCGTTCCTCAATGTAGCGTTTGATGTGGGGTACGCCTGTCCGGGCGGTGATTTTCCAGTCCATCATGCGGACATCATCGCCCGCTAAATAGGGCCGCACATCTTCAAACTCAATTCCCTGTCCCCGGAATACCGAATGATATTCCCCTGCCAGTAAATGCTCAACAGGTCTCCTGCATTTTAATTCGAGGAGACGGAGCTGGTTTTCCGCTTCATGAATCATTCTTCAACAACCGGTATCGCGGCTAGAATCATTTCCAATAGTTCGTCAGAGGTAATGGATTTTGATTCAGCGCGATAGGAAATGGCCAGTCGATGACGGAGGATATCGTGTGCCACATCCTTAACGTCCTGTGGGGTGG
The DNA here is from genome assembly GCA_030595525.1 of Puniceicoccales bacterium. Classification (GTDB taxonomy): domain Bacteria; phylum Verrucomicrobiota; class Verrucomicrobiia; order Opitutales; family Oceanipulchritudinaceae; genus Oceanipulchritudo. The sequence goes on along the minus strand of JAUVDD010000324.1, from coordinate 1,396 downwards.
TGTAGTCGCGTCCCTGCATCAGGGCTTGGCCCCGCGCGGCAATGGAAAGATAAATGGAGGCTCGGGGAGAAGCGCCAAAACGGAGATATCGCTGAATATCGAGTCCGTATTTCTCAGGATTTCTTGTAGAATCGACGACGCGGATGATGTATCGCTCTACTTTTTCATCGATAAAGACCTTCTCCATGGAATCCCGCATCTCCATGAGTTCGGGAAGAGAAAGAACGGGCTCAAGGACTGGCAGGTCAGCAGTATTGGCCATGCGTTGCATGACCAGCAATTCTTCATCAAGGGAAGGATAAGTCACTTTCACCTTGAACATGAAACGGTCAACCTGCGCTTCTGGCAGGGAATAGGTACCTTCCTGCTCAATCGGATTCTGAGTTGCCAGAACAAGGAAAGGCTTTGGCAGTTCAAAGGTTTCCTTGCCCAAAGTGACCTGCTTTTCCTGCATGGCTTCCAGAAGAGCGGATTGCACCTTGGCTGGGGCGCGGTTAATTTCGTCCGCCAGCAGGATATTCGCGAAAATCGGGCCTTTTTCGGCACTAAAGGAGTGGTCCCGGGGATCGTAGACGATTGTACCGGTCAAGTCACCAGGAAGGAGATCCGGTGTGAATTGAATACGGCTGAATTCAGCATGCAGGGCCTGTGCCAGGGAGTTGACGGTCATGGTTTTGGCTACCCCGGGGACGCCCTCCAGCAGCACGTGGCCATTACATAAAAGCGCCAGAAGCAGCCGATCGATCAGATCTTCCTGTCCTACAACGATTTGGCCGATCCTTTCCCTGACCTGGTCCAGCTTCTCGCAATGGGAGCTCATTAAGGTTTCGAGGTTTTCAGTAGTCATTCCGTTACAATATGACCCCTAAATCTGCCAAGGCAAGATATTGGATTGTCAGTGGATAATATTCTCTCGATGTCATTGGCGAGACGCCACCAGAGCAACCTGAATCCCTCTACTTCTTAGCTCCAAACATAATGTTGCCGTCCAGTTTCTTCCCAGGATCGATTGGACCATTCATTAGTTCCTGAAGAGCAGCACTACGGATTTCCTGTGCTTCTGGTGTCAGGCTTGTCTTGAATCCGGTCAATTTAAAGGCGTACGCATAGTCACAGGGCTTGTTGTCCGGAACCTCAATAGTGAGCTTTTTGCCTTTGATCTTGAATTTCAGTTCACCTTCATTCCCGAGCATCTCAATTTCCCCCCAGCCAGTATCTTGAACCTGCAATTTGGAAGGGCTGACTTTGCCGTTTTCCGGCCATCCCATGACGATCACATAGAGCGCCTTGCCATCCTTGCTGCGCGTGTATCGGATGTCCTCAGAAGTGTACTCCAGAAATTTGGTTTGGTGACTCCCGGCACGCTCCATGCGGGTTGGACCTTCACCAAACTCCA
>JAUVDD010000336.1 GCA_030595525.1 Puniceicoccales bacterium | reverse complement strand
GAGCGGTTCGAATTGGCTTATTAATAAACGGGTCTGGATAAACGGGATTGATGCTGGAAAATCCGGGAACGCCGGACCGGGCTGGGTTATCCTGGATGAGAAGGCAGAATTTCAGATCGGAGACTTCCTTGAAATCGACAGTGAATTGGAGGCTCCTGTCCTGGCGATGCATATTCTTGTTCCCGAAATGGCCAACGCGGGATCTGAATTGTCATTGAGACTGGGAACAACTAAGGGAACAAATGCCTTACTGGAAAGAAAAGGTGCCCCGGTTGCCATGTTCCTGACCAAGGGTTTTGCTGACTTGTTAGTCATTCGGGATCAAAAGCGACCGTTCTTGTTTGAGCGCCAAATACGACGTGAATCACCGCTCTATCACGGAGTTTATTCTGTTGCTGGTCGTATTGATACGGATGGGAATGAGATTGAGCAACTCGATATCAGCAGACTGAAAGAATCAGCGGAAATTGCCCTTGCGGAAGGTTGTTCAGTAGCAGCCATATGTTTTCTCAACAGTTGGAGAAATCCGCTTCATGAACGGCAGGCAATTGAAGTTTTAAAGAAATCTGGATTCGATGTCATTAGTGCATCCTCACAGATTCGACCTCTGATAAAGTATCTTGATCGCGCCGAGACCACCTTGGTCAATGCAACGCTGAGTCCGATCTTGGACGATTACCTGGATCAGGTCGAAAAAGGTATTCATGGGAATCCACTCTGGATTATGACAAGTGCTGGTGGGTTGGTTTCACGGGAACGATTCCATGCGGTCGATAGTCTGGTTAGTGGTCCTGCGGGAGGCATGCTGGGAGCGGTTGCTTCTGGCCGAAAAGCTGGACTGGAAAAGATCATTGGATTGGACATGGGCGGCACCTCAACTGATGTGTGCCGGTGGAAGGAGCAACTGGAGTTGCGCCAGCAAATCCGGGTTGGCCAGGCCAGCATTTTGACCCCAGCCATGCCGATCGAAACGGTTGCTGCCGGTGGAGGCTCTATTTGCGGCTTCAAGGATGGTCGCTTGTTTGTTGGTCCGGAAAGTGCAGGAGCGGACCCGGGTCCGGCTTCCTATGGTGCGGGAGGACCACTCTGTCTTACGGATATTCACTTATTGTTAGGACGAATTGATCCAACAGGATTTTCTATTCCCATTCGCCTGGAAGATGCACGCAAGCGGGTGGATGAGGTAATGGCTGCTTCCGGAGAGACTGATTGGAGAGCAATGGCAGAGGGCTTCCTTACAATTGCTACAGAGCGCATGGCTCATGCGATTCGTCAGGTCACATTGCGGGATGGTGAAGACCCGGCAGAATATGGGATGGTTGCTTTTGGAGGGGCAGGTGGATTGCACGCATGTCTGGTTGCTGAAGAACTGGGAATCCAGAGCATAATTTTCCCGACTGACGCGGGTATTCTCAGCGCGAAGGGGATTCATTACGCTCCGCTGGAAGCGGTATGCGAGAAACAGGTATTCTTGTTGGCTACGAGCTCAGATGAAAGCCTGATCCAGTATTTTGGTGAGTTGGAGGAACAGGCAGGATTGGATTTAATAAAAGATGGTGTTGCGAAAAATGATATGGATGCACCCGATCGCACCGCGTACATGCGAATTGCAGGACAAGAGACGGGAATCCCTGTCAAATGGAATTCAGAGGCAAACTTGGAAGCTGAATTTAAATCCAGATTTGTAGCGACATTTGGATACTTTCCAAAAGATCCTGTATTGGAAATTGTGAAGCTCCGATTGCGGTTGCTGGAAAAAAAGGAAAAGATCGCATACGAACAATTTGAAGGGCACACAAAGTGCGGGCCACATATTATAAGCGATCCGTTTGGAACCTGCTTCGTTGAGGAGGGCTGGGTAGCATCTAAAGGGAATGCAGGTAGTTTCGTATTGAGGAGAGTTGAATCCAACACAAACGCAAAATCTACCTTGTTGGAGAATGTTCGGAAGACACTGATCATGAACCGCCTGGAGGGATTAGTGGAGGAAATGGGGGATCAGTTGCAGAGAACCGCCCTCTCTACGAACATTCGTGAGCGACTCGACTTTTCGTGCGCACTCTTGGACAAAGATGGACGATTACTGGTTAATGCGCCACATATTCCGGTTCATTTAGGAGCGATGGGTCTTTGCGTTCGAGAGTGTATAAAACATTTGGAAATGCGACCGGGCGATGTCGTCATTACAAATCACCCAGCGTTTGGTGGATCACACTTGCCTGATGTCACACTAATTTCCGGTATCTTTGATGAGAAAAGTAACCTGCTTGGTTATTTAGCCAATCGAGCTCACCATGCAGAGTGGGGTGGGCGAAGTCCGGGATCCATGCCAGCGGATGCTGTTACACTACTGGAGGAAGGAGTTATCTTGTTCCCGCAGTACTTGATCAGCAAGGAGAAGGATCGCTTCGCGGAAATTGAAGAGCTGCTTGCCACTGCTCCATACCCAAGTCGTTCGGTCAGGGAAAACCGTATAGACCTGGAGGCGCAACTGGCTGCCTTGCAGCGGGGAAAACAATTATTTGACGGGCTTTTGAGTGATTATGGAACTGAGACCATACTTCGCTACTTTGGTTCCTTCTATGATGAAGCTGCTTATGCCTTGTCAGATGCACTTGAATTGGCTGGAGACATCGATGGACAAGCTGTCGAGAGCCTGGATGACGGGCATACTATTCATGTACAGGTGAAGAAGAGACCTGATGGTTTGTTAATTGATTTTTCAGGCACATCTGCAAGACATCCGGGCAATTTGAATGCGACTCCGGCGATTGTTCAGAGTGCTGTCTTATATGTCATGCGATTATTTGTGGATAAGAATATGCCACTGAATGAGGGATTGTTGGACAAGGTGACTATTCTTCTTCCGGAATGTTTTTTAAATCCACTTTTTCATTCCGATCCTGCTCAATGTCCTGCCGTAGTGGGTGGAAACGTCGAGACCAGTCAGCGCATAGTCGATGCATTGATAAGGACGCTGGGAATAATGGCAGCCGGACAGGGGACGATGAATAATTT
>JAUVDD010000318.1 GCA_030595525.1 Puniceicoccales bacterium | reverse complement strand
AGTAGAGGTGTGCCATGGCCCGTTCGGTGAGGATATACTCCGTAGAAGGGAGCGTGGAGGTGTCAGTAGTCAATGGGGGAAAGCCGGCCATTTGAGTAACCTCGTTCCAATTGACATCCTCTTCTTCCTCACGGTATTTGGATGACCATGCATAGGCACAAAGAAGTGAAGCTGGTGCCCATGGAAGAACAGATATTGGAGAATCTTGTAGGAATTCTTCGAATACAAAAGATCCAGCAGGATTCCGATCCTCTCCATAGGGTAACCTTTGACGGAAACAAGGAGTCGCCAGTCTCACACATGGACCGTTAACCTTCTGTTCTGAAAACGGAAAGGGGGCAGCTTCGATTAAATCCGTCACGGTGACCGGGCCAGATGGTTTCTGACGCAGCAGCACATTAAAGTCGATATTTGCGATGACCGGACACTGGAACAATTCACTTAGCAATTTCAGTCCAATGTGTTTGTCCTTGGAGGTATCATCACCGGAGAGGGTTTCTGTCGTGACAACGATATCCGGTCGTCCCGGGCAAGTCTCTGCGAGTCGTTTCCTCAGTGTATCGGAATTATCATCACTTCCGAGGAAGGTGATCCAATCCTCATTGCTGAACGGCATCAGCATAAATTGTACAGGATCATCCGAGTCGAAATCGCCAATCATGTCATTCATGCCCAACCAGGTTCCTTCGATTTTTCGATAAACCGGATCATGATAAACATTCCGCAAGGTATCGCCTAATTGATCAGCTATTGCATTGAGGATCTCATCCATATCTTCCGGTACGCTGCCTGGGGAGGATTGCAGGGAATCCGAAATAAGCTTATCGACGATAGAATCAGAGGGCATGCGGGTCGGCTCTGAACTGACAGTAGTGAAACCTCCCAACAAGGATTCAAACGACGACTTGGCTTCTTCTTCTTCTTCTTCTTTTGGCTCGAGGGCTTCCGATTCTTCCGAAGGGGGAGCAGGAGGTTCTAAATCCGCCATACTTTCCATGGCCGCTGGGCATTTGGGACCACCTGTACGCACCGCCTCCAACCGGGAAAACCATAGTTTCGCATTCGGATTGGCATCTGCCACCATGAGGGGCTCAAAATCGATAGGTTTCCGGAAGGCCATTTCCTGCCCGGCGATCGTCCCGGATGGAGCGACTTTTTCCATGATTGCTTCAATGGAGTCCATATCGACCTTCTTGGGAATATCGAATGGAGTGGGGGAATCGCCCGCGAAGGGTCCACAAAGGAGAATTGTGTACTGCGCAGTATCATCCGATCGTTGAGGCATCTTTTTTCCACGCGTATTGAAAGTAGTTTCGAATTCAAACATGATGAGAGAGATTTAAGTTCTTTGTCGTTTAACAACTTGTTTGACGATTAAAGTGATAATCCCGACAGATGGAAAGTTAATTCAGGTTTGCTTAAGCGGTAATTTTGGGAGATATTCTTTCAAAAGAAGTTTAGCCTATGTTGAAGAAATTATTTGGATCGGTGTTCGGTGATGCACCTAAAGCACCTACTTACACAGTTCCTACAGAACTGCCCTCACTGAATCCGGATTTGAATACAGTGTTACCCCGGATCAAACTGCCGGATGTCATCAAGCGTCATATGAAAGATCCGTCAGTTGAGATTGATGCGCCCACTGAATGGGTTGCGCCGGCTGTCGAGGATGTGGCTACTGATGTAGCAAAGGAAGCGGTGGTCGATACTGTAACCGAGGAAGCCCCGTCTGAAGTCGGTGAACTTCTTGCAGAGGCAGTGGAGCAGGCCGATGGCGATTCTGTCCCTTTCTTGACGTCTCTCTTAAAGGATCCGCGCTTTGCGTTGATAAGTGTCAAATTCCTGGCATTCGGTTTGAAAAAGGAAACCGCCATCCTGTGGGCAGCGGAGTCCGCTACTTTAGGGTATGCAATCGCAGGACAGAAGGATGATACGGGTGCTGTTCAAATGTCTCCTGAGGAGGAAATGGCCGTTCAGCAGGCTGAGGCTTATGCGGCAGGGGAAGAGATCTCTCCCGACACTATTTCCAACCTTGTTTCGGAAGCGGGAATGGACAAGCCCGGTGCATTAGCCGCCCAGGCTGCTTCATGGGACCAGGCCCCGCCACCTCCTGAAGCGGGTGATCCTAATGTGTTGGTTGGAGATATGGTGGCGGGAGCAGTCTTGCTGGCAGCTGCCATGACCCTGACCAAGCCGGATCCGAAAGATGATTTGGAACAACCGGAATTATCTATTGAACAACAGGATATGCCTCTTGAGGAGATGCCTGTTGTTCCGGACGAACCAAAGGAAATTACACCGATGGCAGCTGCACTTAAGCCCTTTATGGAGAAGGGACTGGAGCTTGCCGCCATGTCCTGACCAGTTGTTCTGCCATATCTGTAATGAGGGCATCTCTTCATTTATCCGCTTGACCACTGGATTGTACTTTATTCAAATTAGATAACGAATTTTTCTGATGCCACCTGCCGCACGAATATCTGATATGCATATCTGTCCGATGGTCACACCACCGGGAGTACCGCATGTGGGAGGACCGATTGCGATGGGTGCTCCAAATGTCCTGATCGGTTTTATACCTGCAGCAAGGATCGGCGATACGTGTATCTGTGTTGGGCCACCAGATGTGATCGCAATGGGTTCCGCGACAGTTTTGATTGCAGGGATGCCTGCTGCCAGGATCGGGGACGCCACAGCACATGGTGGTACAATTGTTGTCGGGCTCCCAACTGTCATGATAGGAGGATAACTTTCCGAACCAACCAAGGCTCAATGAGCCCTTACAAAACAAATAACTCTCTCTTCGATGGATGCCAACGACTTGATTTCCAAACAGTTTAACCTCCCTGCCGGATACCGGCTAATTTCCTTGGAAATGAGCCAGGACCAACCTGTACTCTCTCTCGGGATCGTCGTGCGCGATGAACCAGATCCGGTTGCAGGTCATCTGGTTCCAATTCGCCAGACTATTGATGCACAGGTATTTCTGGGGGCCGTTTGCGATAATGCAGATCGGTTGGTTGAGTTTGTTGAAATCTGGGTGCAATCCCTGGCTAATATTGATTTCCAGAAGCTTGGCTTCAAAAGCTCCCTGAATAATGCGTACTTTGATCAACGATGG
>JAUVDD010000226.1 GCA_030595525.1 Puniceicoccales bacterium | reverse complement strand
ACCGAGTTGCATTAATAATTCATATCCCGCACGAACGGCTCGCTCGACCGGCGGATCAATAAATGGAAATGTCCTGATTTCTCCAATACGAAATGCAATCATCCGGAGAATCACATCCGCCAGATTGCATCGCAAAATCTCCGGTGTGCCATATTCCTGACGGGAAAGGAAATCCTGTTCGCTGTACAGTCTAACACAGACACCATCACTCAGTCGCCCAGCCCGGCCTTGCCTCTGGTTGGCTGAACTCTGAGCGATTTTCTCGATGGGTAAGCGGCGCGTGTGCGTGGCAGCGCTGTATCGACTGATCCGAGCCAAGCCGCTATCAACCACGTACCGTATTCCCGGAATCGTAATTGAGGTTTCGGCAATGTTCGTCGAAAGGATGATTTTCCTGAACCGACTCGTTTGAAATATCCGGTCCTGTTCCTGTGCGGTTAATCGACCAAACAAAGGAAGGATCTCCACCCGGTTTGGTCCCCGCTTTTCCAGTATGTCACGAACTTCACGAATATCTTTTTCTCCCGGTAAAAAGACTAGAATATCACCCTCCCGGTTCCAGGTGATAATCTCCTGGATCGCTCGGCAGACTCCATCCACGTAGGTCATCTCACCGGTATCCTCGAGCAATTCATCGATCGGGGCATAGATCGTATCCACCGGATACAATCGCCCACTCACTTCAAGAATAGGTGCGTCGTCGAAAGCCTTGGAAAAAGCTACCGTATCGATCGTTGCTGAGGTGATGATGATCTTCAGGTCCTTCCGTCTATCCAGAAGAAGTTTCAAATAACCCAACAGAAAATCGATATTCAGGCTGCGCTCGTGTGCTTCATCCACGATGATTACACTATATTGTCGCAGATCGGCATCACCCTGAATTTCCGTCAGGAGCATTCCATCGGTCATCACCTTGATCAGGGTATCCCTCTTGGTCTTGTCGGTGAACCGGATCTTTGCCCCAACCTCTCGTCCCCACTCAACTCCCAATTCCTCCGCAATTCGCCGCGAAATCGACAGGGCCGCCACCCGGCGCGGTTGTGTGCAGGCAATTTTCCCTTTCTCTGCCAGACCGGCTTCCAGACACATTTTCGGAATCTGGGTTGTCTTACCCGAACCTGTCTCACCGGCAATCACCACCACCTGGTTGTTCTTGACCAGATCCATTATGGCTTCCCGATGCGCCACAATCGGCAACTCTTCGGGATAACGGATTTTCAACTGGGCGGGTTTGGACATTATTCGAACAAGCTATCCGTTCATGGAGGCAGTTGTCAAAGTTCGTCCTCACTCCACCTCAGTTACGGTCAGGCTCAGGCCACTCTCGGTTTCATCCCACTCAATATAAACCCGCATGCATGCCGATTGCTTCTGCGACAGATTCCAGCCATATTTCTTGTAAGCATTCGGAAAAAGGACCGTCTCTGCCATGCCACTCTCATCCGCCAAGGTAATGAACTTCATCATCTCCCCTTTGGTGGTACGGTGCAGGCGATGACTAACCTGTATTCCGGCAATGCGCATCTCACGCCCGACATAACGTGACAGTTCACTTATCAGAATAGTGTTGTGCCGTTCCTCGGGTCGCATCCACAGCACCAATGGTCCAACGGTTACCGGGAACCCCAGCAATTCCGCTTCCTGCTCCGCCATCGATACAGGATCCATCGAGGAAAATGCTTCGCCGTTTATCCGGTCCGCTTCCTCAAACAAGTCCCTCGCTTGCCCGGCATAGCCCAGAGGGCGAAGACGGGTCCCTCGTCCCTTGCTTGCCCGGCATAGCCCAGAGGGCGAAGAGGGGTCCCGCGTCCTTTTCACCTGGCCGGCTCGCCAGATTGCTTCATGTCGATTAGTGAAAAAACTCCTTAGTGCACCACATCTGGCCAGCACCTCCGCATCTGATGGGTCCACTCCGGTTCTCGATACGAAATTGTTCCAGTCATCGAACATGCCAAAATCCAAGGTTTGACCCCATTTCTTCAAAAACCGCTGACTGAGGCCCTTGATCTGCCAGATAGGAATGTGGACTGAACCATTTACGACTTCATAAGTGGTGCCCTTCCATTGCACGTCCGGTAAAATGAACGCGCCTCCGTGTCGCAGGATTTCCATTACATAAACAATAGCACGATAAAATCCGCGTTGATTATTCAAAACGGCAGCGAGAAAATGCACCGGCCAGTGATATTTCAACCAGCATCCGTGAAAAGCCTCAATGGCATAGGCCGCCCCATGAGCCTTGTTGAACATGTATCCGGAAAAGTCGCGCAGCTCATGCCAGACGATATCAATATCCTCCTCGGTCCGGCCCTTGCGGAGTGCGCATGAACGAAAGACTGCCTCCAGTTCATCCATTGCCTCACCATCGGATTTCTTAATCAGTATTCTCCGAAGTAAATCAGCTGTCCCGAAATCCATTCCGGCAAACCGATTGGAAACCAGCAGAATATGTTCCTCATAAATCATTAATCCATAACTGTCCTCCAGAACCTCCTCCAGGACAGGATGCAAATATTCCGGCTCCTCCAATCCGAGATAACGCCGGGCAAATTTGGTCTTCTTATCCTCATTGGCCGCACCCGGACGAATGACAGAAACAGTCGCCACCAGACAATCAATGTCCGCACAACGGCACAGTTTCAACAAACTGGTCATGGCCGGTGATTCAATGTGGAAGACGCCACGTGCTTCACCAGTTTGTACTAATTTATAGATACATTCATCTGCGTAATCTAACCCATTGAATGGATCACATGGATTCGGTCCCTCGTCCCTCGTCACGTGTCCCTTGTCCTCTTTCAAATTCGCGAGACAATCCCTCAAAACACTCAAACCGGCCTGTCCCAGCAAATCCATTTTCAGTAATCCCAAATCTTCAATGGGATCCATTGACATCTGGGTCATGGAAAACCCGCGTGCACTTCCACCCACCGGGGTAAACTCCGTCACTGGGCGGTCCGCGATGACCATACCGCATGGATGCATCATCGGGTGCCGAGGCAAGCCATGTAGACCCACCGCCTGTTTCACGGCCTCATGAAAACGGTCATCGTCCCAGACTCCATGTGCCTCCACATAACTGTCCTTACGTCGGATGAATTTCTTCAGTGAACCATGCGGAACGCGCTTACTCCATGCATGCGCCTCGTGCGCCGGAACTCCCATCGCCTTGGCCACTTCTGCCACGGAAGCGCGACCCTTGAACGTCGCAAAGCCACCAATCATTGCCACCTTGTCGAATCCATACTTATCGTAGAGCCAAGCCATGATTTCCTCGCGTCGATCCCATGGCAGATCCAGATCAATATCCGGCAGCTTGCTGTAGCGCATGCGTTCCCTGTTCAGGAAACGCTCAAACCGCAACCCGAACCGGAATGGACAAACGTTGCCCACGCCAAGTGCATAGCAAATCAGGCTACCCGCCGCACTTCCCCGCGCAAGCAAGGGAATGTCCCGGCGACCGCATTCATTCACCACTTCACTGAATACAAGAAAGTATCCCGCGTATCCAGTTTCCGATACAATTGACAATTCGCGTTTCAAGCGTTCCAGCAATTGTTTCCTGCTCGGCTTGTTGGCCCATGGATACTCCGGGCCATAACACTTCACGATACCACGCAAACACCTCCATGCCAACAACCTGTCCTGACGTGCCTTTCCCGTAATCTGCTCATCGGCGTCCGCTCCCATCGCTATCAGCGGATTGGGCAGATGCAGTCGCCCGTAAGTATAGTCAAATTCACAAGCATCCGCGAAATCGCGTGTTC
>JAUVDD010000242.1 GCA_030595525.1 Puniceicoccales bacterium | reverse complement strand
GTTGTATCGAACGGTTTGCCTTCCTTGAGTGCAGGAAAGAACTGCCAATTTGCAATGTCCTTCGATAAACGTGCCATTTCATCCTTAGTGAGCTGATCCCCTGATTCGAGCAACTCACCTGCACCATCTTCCTTGATCCGGATTTTAAGCTTGGCCTGTTTCACACCCCGCTGTTTCACCTCTGAGGGTGTAAATTCCACAAATCCGCTGGAAAAAAGCTTTGGAGGCCGGGTGGTTTTTTTGGCTTCCGAATCCCATAGAAATTGTTTCATCCGAACTTCCCAAGGAATCAACAAGCTGCGGGATTTCGTATTGTTAGCCACCCTATCCAGACTAAACATTTCAATCGGCATGCCTTTGGTGAAGAATTCGTAACGATACCGGGTTCCCTGAGGAACTTCACTGTTCGGAAAAACAACGGTTTTATCTACCAATTTCCCTGCTGGTAAGTCACCAATGCTACCGAATGCAATTGCCTTCCCGTTGTTTCCAAATTCGAAGATCAACGCAACATAAGCATCCGGAATAAACCGATCCGCTACAATTTCGAACTCCTGAACTATTTCGGACATTCCAGAAATGAAATTCTCATCAATATAGGTTTCCCTCATGGTCGTGCCCTGTACATCGACAATGGTAATACGGGCAACCGGTGGTAGCTCCTTCTCAGCCCAAATTACGTTTTTAAAACGGACAGTTTTCTCCTTTTTGTTTGGGAGGCGAATTTTTACTCTAGTCGCTGATTTAACCCCCACAACCGGACATTTCTCTCCGTCCACTTCGACAAAGAAGATGTGGGAATTCCTCAAAGCGGATAATTCCTGCAAGCCAGCGAATCCGGATACCGCTGTTCCAAGAATTGCTAGCGAAATTATTGTTCCTGTTCTCAGTTGGTTATTCATTTTATGAACCGTGATATGGGAATTTCTTTGCAGGCTAAAAACGCTGAAAACAAATGTAAACGCATTTTGTGTCATGAATTCGTCATAAAAGTTGATTTCCTCAACCTTATCATTAGTATATTTTATAACCCTTAAAAGTATACTTAATGGAAAAGCCGATAAAATCATCCGCCATCGCCTCAATCCTTTGTATAGGCATGGGCATCATCACGGGCCCCAGCCTGCGAGCGGAGTCCATTACGCTTGAACCGGCGAAGGACAACACGCTCTACGAAGAAGGGAACAACAGTAATGGTGCTGGGATTTACTTATTTGCGGGAAAGACCGGAACACGAGCCAATACCCAGTGGAGGCGTGCCCTGATGATGTTTGATTTATCCCAGGACATTCCTGCCGGTTCTATCATTGAGGCAGTCACCCTCAGCATGTACGTCAGCAAGGTGCCACCGGGACCGACCAATCAGGCATTCAACTTGCATCTGATGACGGGAGACTGGGGAGAAGGCACCTCTGATGCTGGCTCACCCGGTGGAGCTGGCGCAGTAGCCACTGTCGGGGATGCGACCTGGACCCATGCATTTCACCCGACTCAGGAGTGGAATTTCCCTGGAGGAGATTTTAATTTCAGTCATTCTGCCAGCACTTCTATTCTGAATCCAGGCACCTACACATGGAGCGATCCACTGATGATCACCGATGTCCAGGGATGGGTTGACGATCCATCAACGAACTTTGGTTGGGCGGTATTGGGTCCCAATGTCGACAAGACGGCGCGCCGGTTCAATAGCCGTGAGCATAGCAACGCCGAATTACGGCCGAAACTGACAATCACTTACACACCAGGTGCCACCCACTGGGCCAATTATCCGATTTTAGAAGATGGGCGAACAGTGAATACGGGCGATTATCTTGGTTGGATAGATATTGAAACCAAACCTTGGGTTTATGTTTACAATCTTGGCAACTGGATATACCTTCCGGAGTCTCATGTGACTGAAGTCGGTGCATGGACCTACATTCCTAAATAAAGAAAAAGTGCAACGAGTCGTACAGCCTGAGATTCTCGATACGCTGGCGGCAACGGATCCGGTTGCTATAGCAAACCGAAGGGATCTGCGGCTTTATAACCGGTTAATGGGAACCTATCGCTGGTTTGAACAGAAGGTTGGTCCATCTTCAAATGAAAGTAACTTTCTTGAACTTGGAGCAGGAGACGGAACGCTTGGGTTATATTTACTTCGTCGTGGGAATCTCAGGACAACCACCGCCTACACGGGCCTCGACCTGATATCACGACCGATGAATTGGCCGGTATCATGGTCCTGGTTGGTGGAAGATCTATGCCATCTTTCCTATGAAGGAATTCATAACGTTCTGATCGCCAATCTCATATTGCACCAGTTCAGCTCCGATGAACTGAGCGTTCTCGGTGAGAAACTGGCCGCTTCCAATTTATCAACCCTCTTGATCAGCGAACCCGTCCGGAAAAACCTGCACATCTGGCAGGTTTACCTCTCCTGGTTACTACGAGTACATCCCGTTTCGCTGCACGATGCCAAAGTAAGTATTCAGGCGGGATTTCGTAATCTGGAGCTGGCGGAATTACTGGGGCTCGATGAACAGGAATGGGATATTCATTACACCGAAACCTTTATGGGCGCAAACCGTCTGGTCTGTAGAAGGAGATCATGAAGTCCCTTAATATCATAGGTGGTGGCTTAAGCGGTTTGGGTCTGGCAAATGGGCTCTTGTCAGCAGGCATCCCTGTCACTGTAACTGAAGCGGGGCATTATCCTAGACATCGTGTATGTGGGGAGTTCCTAACCAGCCTGCGCGAAGACACTCTTGAAGGCCTGGGAATCACTGAGTGCTTCAGTGAAAGTGTACGACACCAATCAACGGCATGGTATCGGAGAGGGAAAAAGATTCGATCCTATAAACTCCCCGAACCCGCAATCGGAATTAGCCGATACACATTAGACAAGTGTATGGTCTCCGTTATCAGGGAAAAGGGAGGCAGGGTGATCGAAGGTGTTCGAGAACCAATTAGTCCGAAAGAAGGCACCCTTTTTGCAACTGGACGCATCCCCACTCACAAGGGAAAGATCGGGTTGAAAGGGCATTGGAGCAGCTTGCAAACAGAAGAGGACTTGGAACTGCATCTCGGAAAAGGGGCTTATGTCGGCTTGTCGGCTGTGGAAGAAGGTTTCGTTAATGTTTGCGGATTATTCAGTCGCATAGCCCAGGGTGAGTTCCCCTGCCCCGTTGAGCGGTTTTATGCCACTCTTAAACTCCATGATTTGGAGCATCTAACAGGACGGTTGGAATCTGGACAATACCGCGAGCTGAGCTTTTGCAGTGTAACTGGCCTGGATTATTCAAGAAAATCAAACTTAGGAATCGGTGACCATAATCGGCAAATTCCACCTTTCACTGGGAACGGAATGACGATTGCGCTGGAGTCTGCCCAAAGGATCATGCCGTACGCCGTAAAGTACGCCATGGAAGAACTTGATTGGAAAGGATTCCAGGATAAATCACAGTCTACCTTGCATAACCATTACAAGCAGCGATATTTGCAGGCCCGTCTGGCACATCCGTTCCTGCTGAATCCTGTATTACAGCGATTTACCGCAATTATTGCCAGAGCCGGTTTTCTACCGTTCAAGACACTTTATCATCTGACACACTCCTGATTACCACAATTCCAATGCAACTGCTCTCATTAGCCACCGCTTCTCCCGACGCCCGA
>JAUVDD010000269.1 GCA_030595525.1 Puniceicoccales bacterium | reverse complement strand
CGAAGCTCATGGGAAATATTTGTGAAGAAATCGATCTTCATTTCCTCCAGCTCAATAATGTGGCGTACACGGATACGAACCAGAATTACCATTAGAGTAAATATACTCAGTACCAGAAGAATGATTAGCCCCCAGAACCATTTCTGCATCCACATGGGGAATATGATTTGAAACTCTGTCGGCTCGTGAATCGAACCCACATTGAAATCCCTGTCGCGCACCCGGATTTCAAAGGAATGCTTCCCCATGGACAATCCCTCAAACGATGCACTGGCCTCGCCATCGAAAACGGACCAGGCTCCACCATCAAGACGGAATGAGTAGAGTAATTGTTCATATGGGCTTCTTGCCCACTGATCTGTTCCCTTCCAGAATAAGGTGATCTTTCCGGGATCATTCGGATTTTGAAACCTTTGGATTTGATGAACCCCCGGAGCTTCCTTGTCCGGGATATACTGGGATGTCAGGAAGGTTTGATCCGGTTGGGCCTGCTTAGTTGCATATAGGGTTCGTTTATACCATGCCCTGTTCCCCTGATTGATCCAGATGGAGCCATCTTTCGACTGTTTGATGGTTCCATATCCTCGATTTAGGAAGAAATCGTAAGGGATGGCGAATTTGAACCAGTTTTTATCTTCAAAGCGATATAGGCCCTTGTCGGTGACACAACAAATCGTACCATCCTCGAGCATCAGCAGGTGGGAAACGAGACTCGTGTTCAAACCATGCTCTTCATTAAAGACGTCCCATTTGCCATCCTTTAGTCGCAATGCTCCTGACCCCCAGATGGCCAGCCACATGGAACCATCCTGTCCTGTCAGAATGTAATCTATCCAACCACTGGTTTCATTATTATCGGAATGTACCCGCTTGGTGCTGGTTCCATCATATTTCTTGAGAAACACACCTCCTATCCAGAGGGATCCGTCACTTCCTTCCTCGATCTTTGGGATTTGATACGGCATGGATGGTACGGTAGTGATTTCAGGATGGAATCCGTCCTTTGCAGCTTTATACCGAAGTAATCCACCGGTTCCCGGAAGTTGCATGTCAGGATGTTGGTCTGCTCCAAATAAAATATCGCCGGATCGGGTTTCAATGAGTGCCATATGTCCCATGACAGATGCAAATTCCGGATGCAGCCTCCTGTGCCATTGCTCGCCATCGAAGAAATTAATGGCGGCCAAACCTTCATGGGTTCCGGAAACCCAAAGCCAGTCGTTGCTGGCATGGAGGATCGCTACCGGGGCATCTATTATCCCATCGTCTACGTTATAAGCAGTCCATTGACCGTTCCTTCTGTTTTCCTTAACGATTCGACCGTCAAATTCCAGATACCAGCGATTCCCAACTTCATCTTCACACTGAAATTGAAGTGACTTGAAGGTAGTTCCCATCTTATTTCCGATATCTATGCGCTGGATGAATTCCAATTGTTCACCTAACCATAGGTATCCGTCTTTCGATTGGAAGAGCAGTGGCTCTCCGTCGGTCACCCGGAAATCCGGACTTTGATAGATTTCCCAGTTATCCCCATCGTAGACGTGCAGATTGCTGTATCCGGAAATCCAAATGCGGCCATCATCCGTCTCCAGTAAGCCCTGAACCCGATTTACTCCACCGAATTGATCCAGTTGAATGTCTTCCCATGTTCCATCTTCCGGATTGTAGACGCTCACGGGTGACCGGTGATTGCTGTCAATTATCCAGAATCGACCATCTTCAGCCTCCAGCATGGCTGCTCCCTCTGCAGGCTTTACATCCGAAACCCGCATCACTCGCCATTTGCTCTTCGCGGGTAAATCTCCATTTTCCAGCTTGGTACGATAAACGGTGCCTTCCAGGGATACCAGCCAGACTGCGCCAGAGCTTTCTTGGAAAATAGTGCTGAATATCTCTCCAAGATTGCGGATGGTTTGGACATCCTCGCCTTCAATTATGTCAATCCCATCAAAGTGGGTTACCCAAAGGGATCCGTCTTGTGCCAGAAATGCGGGGTGAGTGATGTCGTAAACGAAATTGAGTGGAATGTGGTGGTCGTTGCGTTTTAACCAGATGGTCCCATCAAAATAGTAGACCGCATCCTGAGTGACTGCGTAAACCTCTTTTTCTCCATCCGGGACGATGTAGAAAGTGTTTGAGGAAGATCCCATGGATTCACGATCGAAGTGCGTCCATGTTTGACCATCAAACCGGGCCACACCGTTATTGAGGGCAAACCATATGTTGCCCGATAAGTCTTGCTCCATGTGGCGGATATTGAAATCAGATGGCACATCAATGGTTGACCAACGCCATTGTTCCGTGAACGGGTCCACGAGTTCCGGTTCATAGGATTCCATCCCTGACAATGGTGTGGACAAAGAAATTGCGGCAAAGACAAGCAACTGGAGCCATTTAAATAATGGCTCTCTTTGTTCGAGTAACAGTTGGCAAGAGTGCTTTTGAATAGTCACAAGGAGTGGAGTTAGTCCTCGTTATATTGATAGAGGAACTAATTTCCATCTAATAATGTGATAGATGGAATTACCTCCATTGGTAGGAGTGTGGGAGAATTATCGCAGATGAGTACTCCAATAGGCGTATGAAATTGTGTCATCGAATATCAATATGTTCCGGGATCTGCACTTGGCACGTAATCACAGGGAATCGGGATAATTTCATACCAATATTCTGAGAAAAACGGCGTATAAAAGATATCGTGGAAACATATCATATCCTTCAGGCGAATGAGAGCTTGGGGATTTTTCATGATAACTCACAAACCAAGACCAATTATGTACTCACAACAATTCACTACTTACTGGGAAGCTGGTAAAAACTTATTTCGCATCGGGCTTTCCGGCCTGATATTGTTTTCGTTAGGCTCTACCTATCTCCATTCGCAAGATAATACGGATGCGGATCTTTTTGAACTATCCCCATTCGAAGTCACTGCTGAGGAGTCGGAAGGCTACATGGCTACATCCACCCTCGCTGGGACACGCCTGAAGACTTCCCTGGAAGACGTTGGCTCTGCCATTTCGGTCTATACCAAGGAATTTATGGATGACGTTGGCGCGACCGACAACGAATCGCTCCTTATCTATGGAACGAGCACTGAAGTCGGCGGTGTCCGGGGAAACTACACCGGTGTTGGCAATGGTGCTTCTCCCACAGAGAACAGCTTGTTTGTACGGCCAAGTAATAATACTCGTGTCCGTGGATTGGCAGCCGCTGACAATACCCGAAACTACTACCGCAGTATGATCCCGTTCGATTCCTACAACTCAGATCGTGTGGATATCGTCCGAGGGGCTAATGCTATCCTGTTCGGTTTGGGGAGTCCCGCCGGGATCATCAATTCTTCGACACAGGATGCTCAGTTCAGTGAGTCGAATACTGTGAAAGTTCGCTTCGGAGAATTTGATAGCTATCGTATAGAGGGTAACTTCAACATGGTTGTCCTTCCTGATGAATTAGCGATACGGGTTGC
>JAUVDD010000092.1 GCA_030595525.1 Puniceicoccales bacterium | reverse complement strand
CCGGGCTGTCTTCCGATGATGCTTTTCTCCGGTAGAATTACCGGCTCAGAAGTCCTGGTAGAATGTATCAGCTGAGTAACTACTTTATTGGTGGAAATCAGCCTCCAGATCAACACAAAACAGGCGGCGATTGCTATGATTAAAAGTAATGACAAAACAACTACATCTCTCGGTTATCGGGTTCATTTATTCTGTATCCTACTCCGCGCACCGTTTCGATGAGCGAGGAACGCTCCAGTAGCTTTTCCCTTAATCGTCGTATGTGTGTATCAACTGTTCTGGTTTCTGTTTTGGTGTCATAATTCCACCTCGTTTCCGGCGAGTGTTACGGAATGCAACTCTTCGTCCAGCGTGATGTCGGCGACGGTTATTTGCTTCTTATCAGAAGCTGAATTCTGGGACAGTCGTTTGAAAATAAGTCCGTTCCTTAGCGCTAACTCTTTGGTATCAAACGGTTTAGATAAATAATTATCTGCACCAGAATTCCAATCCCCTTATCCTGTCCTCTATTTCGCCCCTGGCCGTCAGGAAAATGATCGGAACAGATTTCATTTTTTTGTCTGTACGTATCATCCGACAGATTTTCAAACCGTCCAAATCCGGCATCATGATATCAAGAACAAATAAATCTGGATTAAATGCCCGTGCCTTCCCCTTGATCTGAAGCGGGTCATTAATTGCAGCAATATCGTAGCCTTCCCGGGTTTACCTATAGGAGACCAGGGCCGTTACATCAGGTTCGTCATCGACTACCAATATGCGTTTTGCTGCATTACATATTTGAATGATTTGTGTCACTTTGTAACATGCCTGGTTTTGGCAACCGCATTTTGTGTAACAAATTCGTTACGAATTCAGGACTTTAGCGAGGTTTAAACAAAACCACCCTGCCATAAATGATTGAACAACAATTACTTGCGGCCAAGAGTAATCATTAAAATGGTAATATCCGTTGGATTGACACCGGATATGCGAGAAGCCTGACCCAGCGTGTGTGGCTGTACTTCGGCTAGCTTTTGAGCCGACTCATTACGCAGCCCTTTAACGGTCTTGAAATTGAAATCTCTTGGAATCTGTATCCTATCGACCTTGGCTAGTTTTGCGATGGTTCTCAGCTCACGAGCAAGGTAACCTTTATACAAAACCCGATAGAGGACTTCTTCACGTACGGTTTCCATTTCGGAAAGAAATTCAGACGGTAATTCTTCCTTGTCCCCTGCCCTGCGGATAAAATCTCCCCAGGTGCCTCCCGGTCGTGTTTCTCGTTCAAACTTATCAACCCAGTGTTCGATGCGGGCTTTTTTTTTCTGGATCCGTTTCAGGCGATCTTCAGGAATAAGGTTGAGTTGCTCAACAATTGGAAGAAGCCTGATTTCTGCTGAACCGTGGTTGAAGAGCAGCCTGTGCTCAGCCCGAGAGGTAAACATGCGGTATGGTTCCGTTGTTCCCTTGGTTACGAGATCGTCGATTAAAACCCCTATGTAAGCGGTTTCTCGGCCGATTGTGACCGGATTTTCTCCCCGGATTTTTAAAACAGCGTTAATTCCCGCAACAAGACCTTGCGCGGCAGCTTCCTCATAACCGGATGTTCCGTTAATTTGTCCTGCGAAAAACAGGTTTTCCACTTTCTTTGATTCAAGTGAGGCAAACAGCTGTGTGGGTTGTGCAAAATCATATTCGACCGCGTATGCGGGTCTCAGCATATGGGCATGCTCCAGTCCGGGGATCGAATGAAGCATTTTTTCCTGAACATCGAAAGGCAGGCTGGTTGATAAACCGTTTATATACCATTCATCGGTATGTCGTCCTTCTGGTTCAATAAAGAGCTTATGTTGGTCCTTATCGCAGAATCTAACGACTTTATCCTCAATTGAAGGACAGTAACGGGGTCCGGTTCCCGTGATTTCTCCTCCATACAAAGCGGACTTATGCAGGTTATCCTGAATTATCTGATGCGTTTCCTCTGTGGTGTTGGCTTCCCAGCATGGAACCTGGTCGTTTCCCGGCACCCAGCCGGTTCGGATTTGGCCAGGATGTTCCACGTGGAACATTAACTCGTGGAATTTTTTAGAGAAAACCCGCTTGCCATGTTCCACGTGGAACAATGGTTCATCTGAGCGAGTATCATAAAAACCGAATAAGGCGGGCAGGGGATCACCGTGTTGCGGGATCAGCTTAGAAAAATCAATGGAGCTGCCCAGGAGACGACACGGGGTTCCTGTTTTCAGGCGGGAAAGCTCTATTCCCGCATTAATAAAGGAATGAGAGAGCGTCTTGGCGCTGAAATCACCCATCCGACCACCTTCGGACTTGGACCGACCAATATGCATGAGTGCTCGTAAAAAAGTACCGGTGGTCACAATAACCGCATTTGCGGAGAAATCCACACCGAGCTGAGTATGGACACCCACGACTTTACCAGATCTGTAAATCAAACCGGTGACGACTGCCTGAAAGATTGAAAGGTTGGGGGTTAACTCAAGTGTATGCTTAAGTCTGAATTGATAAGCCTTCTTGTCGCATTGTGTCCGGCAGGCCTGAACGGCAGGACCCTTGGACGCATTGAGGAGCCTGAACTGGATGGAGGTCAGGTCGGCATTGGTGGCCATTTCTCCACCAAGTGCATCAATCTCACGAACCATGTGCCCCTTGGCCAGACCGCCGATGGACGGGTTACAGGACATCTGGGCGACAGTATCAATATTCCCGGTAATAAGGAGGGTACGCACACCCATTCGAGCAGCGGCAAGAGCTGCTTCACAGCCGGCGTGACCGGCTCCACAAATAATGATGTCAAAACTATTAGACATGTATAAAGTCATATGTATCAACTACTTACCAATGCAAAACTGGTTAAACAGATGATCAAGCATATCCTCATTATCGATTTTACCCGTAATGGCGCCCATGGATTGAATAGCCGCATGTAGATCAGAGGCGGCGAGCTCTGCAGGAGAATTTTTATTAAGGTTGTTAAGCGCATTCCCCAGAGAAACCTTTGCATCCTGCAGGGCAGAGGCGTGCCTTGCGGAAACAATCACGGCACTTTCATCAGGAATAAGCAGACCATCCTCCAGCGCGTTTAAAATGGCGGATCTCAATTCATCCAAACCGGTATGTTTTGAAGCTGAAATGCGAACATGAGGACATGAAGCAGCAAACCCTTCGAGTATGGGTGAAATTACAAGATCGGTTTTATTTTCAACAATAACGGTATTATTCTCGTGGAGTGCATCAATTACGACATCCGGCAGGGTGGGGGACTGTCGGGTTGAATCGAGGACAACCAACAGAAGGTCAGCTGATTCAATTTGCTGCAGAGAGCGGTGAATTCCCTGTTCCTCGAGATCAGAGGTCGCATCATGGATGCCGGCGGTGTCGATTATCCGCAAGAGATATGGACCAACGTGAATTCGTTCCTCCACATAATCCCTGGTGGTGCCCGGTTCAGCGGAGACAATTACCCGGTCTTCGCCGGTAAGGGCATTTAATAGACTGGATTTTCCGACATTGGGTTCACCCAAAATGACACACTTAACACCATCATGCAGAAGTGAGGAATACTGCCTTGTGGCAATTAAATAATCCATTTCTGCGATGAGGTTCCTCAGGGAATTTGAGGGACCCGCAGAATCCTCAGGAGGAAGATCTTCCTCGGGAAAATCTATATAAGCCTCCAGCGCAGCAGTAATTTGTAACAGACTGTCCACCAGTGAGTTAACGGCCCGCCCAACAGATCCAGCAAGCTGCCGACGAGCCGTCTGAAGGGCCCTGTCCGAGCGAGCCTGAATGACCTGTACTACTGCCTCTGCCTGGCTTAGGTCCAGTTTTCCGTTAAGAAATGCCCGGCGAGTAAATTCACCAGCTTCAGCCAGTCGGCATCCCCGAGATATTAAGTCGTCCAGGATTTTTCGGACCAACCAGGGATTTCCATGAGGGTTTAATTCCAGCAGATGCTCACCCGTGTAGGATTTTTTATCCGCGTAGAGGACATAAACCAGGGAGTCGATAATTTCACCCTCCAGGGACGTATAGTTGCCCAACGTGACCCGACGGGGTGGGGGAGTTTTCGCGAAAATAGCCTGTGCCAAGACGGGAACAGCGGGTCCGGATACGCGAATCACGGCCAGGGCGGCTTCACCGTTGGCGGTTGCTGGAGCGACAATCGTATCGGCTGTCATAGGAAACAGGGGAATTGAAAACTGTTTAGAGGCAACATCTTTTGCTTTTCTTTTTCCTCCACAAAAGCTTATCGATAGGTGATGCCCGATCCATTGCCAATAGATACGATCCGCCACGAGTTGGAGCAAGCTTGGGATTTAAGAAGGAATTTTATTCTTCGTGCCCCTACGGGATCGGGTAAATCTACGCGTGTTCCGCGGTTTTTGTATGACTGGAACGGGTTTAATAAGGAAAAAAGTATAATTGTTCTTCAACCTCGGCGAATGGCGGCGAGATTGCTTGCCAAAAGGGTTGCAGAGGAATTGGAGGAGCCGCTGGGATCATCGGTGGGCTACCAGATCCGCTTCGATTCGAAAGTTTCCAAAAAAACACGGATTTTTTATGTCACAGAAGGCCTGCTGCTCAGAAGGCTGGTTTCCGGAGATTCCATGAGTGGTGTTGGTGCAATTCTTTTCGATGAGTTTCACGAACGTCATCTGGAAGGAGATATCTGCCTGGGCTTGGCCACCCTGAGGCAGAATGAAGGATGGGCCGGGCAAATAGGTATTTTGTCAGCCACCCTGGAAACTTCCGGGCTGGGTGAATATTTGCGGGAAAGTACCGTTTTAGAAAGCGAAGGTCGACAATTCCCTGTGGAGATAAAGTATACTTCCGGCAGTGAACAAATGCCGATTTGGGACCGAGCAGCCGATACGGTGAAATCCGCAATACGCGATGGTGCCTCGCCTGATTTTCTATTGTTCATGCCGGGCAAGTATGAAATTAACCGTTCGGTTGAAGCAATTTCCAACCTGCGAGAAACACGTGGCTGGGAGGTTCTTCCACTTCACGGCGAACTGGATGCTAACGCTCAAGACAGTGCCGTGAGAAAGGGAAACCGGCCAAGGGTTATTGTGGCTACTAATATCGCAGAAACATCCCTGACGTTGCCCGCAATTCAGACAGTTGTTGATTCGGGATTGGCAAAAATGCCGGATTTCGATCCCAGGAGGGGTGTAAACACACTGCTGACGACAAAAATCAGCCGGGCCAGCGCCGATCAGAGAGCGGGCCGGGCAGGCCGGGTTGCGCCCGGGTGTTGTTACAGGATGTGGAGCCAGCGTGACCATGAGCACAGACCAGCCTTCACGGAACCCGAAATCAGACGACTGGATTTAAGTGAAGCAATTCTACAACTTGCTTCACAAGAACAGGATAAGGAATTTCCATGGTTTGAAAAACCGCCCGCTGAATCGGACTCTCATGCCAGGGAACTGCTGCAGGAGCTGGGTGCGCTTAAAGGGGACCAGATTACTGCAATTGGAAAGGAAATGGTGCGCTATCCTCTGCATCCCCGGTTCAGTCGAATGCTGGTTGCCGCTAATCAGTATGGTTGCACGGATCTTGTTTTGGCGGCCATCGCCCTTTCTGAGGGTAGAAATATCATTTTACCCCTGTCAGATAAGAGAAAATCCGCCGAACGGGAAAGCTGGTGGGAAGCAGCGGAGGGCGTATCGGATTTATTGAAGGCGGTTTTGGTTTGGCATAAAGTAGCCCGGGCCGGCGGAGACATGGGTTTTTGCCGGGAGTGGGGTGTTCATGCCCAATCCCTGCGACAGGCCATGCGCGTATATCAACAATTGGATCGCCTGGTTAAAAAAGATGTTGTCGATCATACCATCAATCCGAGCGGTTTCGCCAAAAGTCTGTTAACCGGATATGCAGATCACCTTGGAATGCGGGTAGATCGCGGAACGCTAAGGTGCCGGATGGTACACAACCGAGGCGGAATTCTGCAGCGGGACACGGTTGTTGAGGATGCTGCCCTGTTTGTAGCCGCCGAAATGGCAGAACGAGAGATGAAGGGAGAGGCTACATTATTTCTCGGAGGAATCACCGCTATTCAGGAAGACTGGCTAGAGGAGGTTTTCCCCGGGGAACTGGTTTCCAGTGACAGTGAGCGCCTGGATCCAGTCCGACGGCGGGTGGAGCGGGTAGAGCAGGTTGTTTTCCGCGACCTGGTGTTGCGGGAAAAGTCGACCGGCGAACCGGACCCAGAAAGGGCTGCATCACTGCTTGCCAAAAACATCCATTTACACGGCTGGATTCTTAAAAAATGGGACCAGGAGGCAGAGAACTGGATTCGCCGGACCAATGTTTTGGCGAAGTATTTTCCTGAATGGGAAATTAAGCCAATTTCTGAGGAGGATCGGCTGATTTTCATCGAGCAGATCTGCGAGAACGCAACTTCTTACAAGGAGGTGAAAGATCGCCCCGTCCTGCCCATATTGAAAAGCTGGTTACCGGATTCAATTATTCCTTTGTTGGATGAGTATGTACCGGTAAGATTCCCGCTCACCAGCAAGGGTAATCCGAAGCTTCGTTTTGAAGAAGACGGGACCGTTGTGATTTCTGCCAGAATACAGCAATTGTATGATGTTAAGGGGGATAGCTTATCAATCTGTCAGGGGAAATGTCGGCTGAGAATAGAATTGCTGGCACCAAACGGCCGGCCAGTTCAGATCACGGATGATCTGGATGGATTTTGGGAAGGACAGTACCCGAGTATCCGAAAAGAGTTGTTCGGCAGATACCCTAAGCACG
>JAUVDD010000080.1 GCA_030595525.1 Puniceicoccales bacterium | reverse complement strand
CGGATACTGCCGGTGCTTCCGGGATAAAGATCTTCGGCAGAGGAATTTTATCGAGCGAGTATAATCAAACTACTGATGGACCAAACAAGAATTTCCTGCCTCGTCCGTTGGGATTCTGTAGCAATTCAATCTATCTGGGGGGATTTAATCGGGAACCGGCTGACGACCAGATTGTAAGGGACATCACTATTATCTATCCCAGCGAGCAGCCTATTATGGGCAACGGTAGCCGAACGCTCATCGATAACGTAAAGGTCATTAATTTTGAAAAGGATTTTGGAGGCATTTGCGTTGGCTCGGAATCGACGGTACAGGATTGCTATATTTCGACGGATGCACGGGCTTTAATGACATTTGGTTCAGATACGCTATTCACCCGCAACATGATCGTCGGTTTTGAAGGGGGGACGCCTTTTAGTATTGGCAACCGCATTCTCGACGATCTCACAAACATCACTTTTGAGAAATCAACCCTTGTCGGTGATTTTAATAATCTGGCCTCAATACTTCAGGTTCACTTTGGCAATCTCAGCAAAATTAATGTCAATAACATCAACGTCTTTTACTTCAGTGAAAAAACCAAGGTATCCTTGTTGCGGGTGGGAGTTGGATTCTCGCCGTATCGACGGGGTAATTATCATGGAAGTATCAAGGATGTGTCTGTAAGCGATATTGACATCACTACATTTGAAGGATCGCCCAAGGTGTCAGTTGAAGCATTCGGCTTTAGTGAGCAGGCTTCCGTGAGAAATGTAAGTGTGCAGCGTGTCAGGGTAAACGGTAAGGAGGCAAGCGTATTGCCTGACATCCAGCAATGTGCATATGATATTACGATTGGTAACAAAGTAATCAAGGAGGGCATACGCCCGGTTGCGAAAGATCCGAATCTTAAATACCCTCCTGTGCCTGCGGTTGCCGATCCGGAGAAATCCTATCCGCGTGCCGATGAGGATGGCGATGTGTACGACTGGAAAATTGCCCACCAGATAGCTTATCCCACCAGTAAACAAAAAGCCGATCCAACTTTTCCCAAGAGCCTGTCAGCTGCGTTTGGAAATAGTGCAACCGGTGCGAGTTTGAAGGGAATCAAGACTGTTTCTGCTCCGGAAGGGGACTTTTTGCAGACCTACAAGGCAGTCCATGATCCACGTATGCATACGTTGCATTCGCCTGATTATGAGATAATAGTTTCCCAGAAAAGTAGTGGTACCTTGGCTACAAAGGTGCCCGTATACGAAAATATCGGTACTTTGAACAGCAGGGGCGGCAACCTCATAGCTTCACCGCCACCTATGTTGACCGAGCATTTTGCCAACTTCACACACCGTGGTCCGGTGGAAGTCACGGTCAGGATGAAAGATCGTGCACCTTCAGTTAAGGATGCACTCATCCTGCCATCTGCAATGAAGATCACTCCGAAGTACGCTGCAGACCGTCGGAGTTTCTCGTTCACGCTTCCCAAACCTCAATACCTGGTTGTAATTGTTAACGGTGATTGGCTGCGTCCGTTGTTTGTTTTCGGCAATCCTCCCGAAACACCTGTGCCTGATCAAGCCGATCCGGCAGTACTGACAATTAAAACCAGCGACGACTTCAAACAATTGAGCAATCGTAGGAAACTTGCGGATTTCCGGGTAATATATTTTGAGCCCGGGTTCCATGATATAGGTATTCACTTCCCGATTTTCAGTGATCAGACGATCTACATTCATGGAGGTGCGTATGTGGCGGGAACGATTTTTGGTATTCATCGCGACATGGCGGATAACACCGCCTACGGGACCAGAATACTAACGAAAGACAAGCGGATTTTCGAGTATCCTGCGTTCAAGTTCGGTTACCGGAATGCGGATGATTTTGTCTATATGGATAATTCACAAAAAGGCAGTTTCCTCGGTAAGGTTGAAAACTTCACAATCCGTGGACGTGGTATTCTATCCGCCGGACAGATGGATTGGTTCAAGGGCCAGGAGGATGTCCCCAGCTATATCATCCAAGTTGACCGATATGGTCGTAATGGGATTCTCGAGGGATTGACATTGACCAACCGGCACTTCCATTCAGCGAATTTCTTTGGCACTCCAGCATTGATCTCCAACGTAAAAACCTTGTATGGCTTCCATGGCAATACCGATGCATCACAGTGGGGAATGGTGCGGCGCAACCTCTTCAGTATTGAGCAGGATGATGGGACTTACATCAAGAACGGCCTGGATATTGATGGATGGTTCGCGTGGCAGCAGAATAACGCAAATGTGTTTTGCATCAGTCGTGGCGTACCAAGCGATGGCAATACCCTCGGGCATTCACATATTCGCAATGTTACCGTGATAGACGGACGCTATGGTGCAGGAGTAGTCAGCAATCTGGCCAAGTCTCAGTACAACCCTATGCGTGGGGGATTCTGGTTGGGGATTAATCACGACAGGAGTACTCACAATTTCGGTTATATAGCCGACATTGTCATGCAGGATATCTGCTTTGAAACCATCGTTAATCCGCTTTTTCAGTTCTCTCCGATGACGGGTACGCGCTACAACAAGATGATCGGCGTTGAGGACATTACATTCGATAATATACAGGTGCCGATAGGCCAGAATTGGAAGAGTATTTTTGGTACCCGGCCGGGATGCCCCGATGACTTTATGAGAAATATTGTTATCAGGGATTTAAACATCGCCGGTGAAAAAATGCTTAACCTGAAAGATTTTGCAAACTTTAGGAATGATGGGGAGAAGAATGTAGAGGTGAAGGTTAATTAGGAGATCGGTTGTAATCATCGAAGTCGAACCGGGGCCACTAATTGGAATTCCTATTCTAAGGGGATTCTATTGAATAATTCGTCCAGCGATCATTAAAGAACTCTGCGTGTGGGAGATTGTTTTGCGGTACGAACTTTGTTGGTTTTCCATTGTTCTCGGTGGAAATCTCATCCCATTTTTGAGCCAATTTCTGAGTGAGCTCCGGATTGGAACTTGCCAGATTGTTCCGTTCCGTTCGGTCATTTTCCATGTCGTAGAGTTCCCATGAGGAATTGTTTATGCTGACAATTTTCCATTTCCCATCCCTGAGAGCACGGTTGTTCCCGTAAATAAAATGGATAGGATTGTTACGTGAAAATTCCTTATCTTTTAAAATAGGAACTAAAGATGTGCCTGACATTGTATTGAGTTTACGACCGGGCCATTCCGTAGGGACAGTTGCCTTACTCATTTCTACCATAGTTGGTAAAATGTCGATAAGGTGAACGGGGTCATGATTGATACTGCCATTCTGGGTTTTTAATCCATCAGGCCAGTGAAGTATAGCTGGAGTACTAATGCCACCTTCATGTTGGTTTTGCTTATAGAATTTGAAAGGTGCATTGCGCATCCAGGCTATGCCCGTGGAATCGCGCCATTTGACATCAGCCGTGTAGGGCTTTTGGGCAATTTTCAATGGGGTTTTTCCATAAGGTGAAGCGCCATTGTCTGATACGAAGAGGATCATTGTATTCTCTAATTCACCAGTGCTTTCAATGTACTTAACTAAACGACCAATTTCATTATCGATGCGGTCAATTATTCCGGCAGCTGCCGCTAAGCGATGCGACTCGGAATCGCGCCATTCCTGGTCAAAATCAACCCAGGCTGGGACATGGTTGGGGCGTGGGGCTGGCGTCACAGGTTTTTTGAAAAGGCCAAGTGCTTCCTGTTTTTTGAGGCGTTGATCACGGATGATATCCCAGCCGGCGTCGTATTTGTCTAAGTACTTTTCATAATCTTCTTTTAGCGGCTGAAGGGGAGCATGGGGAGCATTGAATGCAAGGTAAAGGTACCAGGGTTTTTCAATCGTTTGTGCCTCATTTAAAAAGTCTATGGCAAAATCAACATTAGTTGATGTGGTATAAAAACCTTCTTCCGGAACTTTCCATGCTTTGCCATTTAGTCTGAAGGTATCGTCGCCGGAAAAATAATTAGTGGCACCGCTTAAATGGCCGAAATAGCGCTGAAAACCAAAGTCAGTCGGTTCTTTATCTAAGTGCCATTTACCTGACATCATGGTGTGGTACCCGGTTTTGGAAAGGATTTCCGCTGAAGTCACAGCCTTGGATAAACCATTATTGCCAGCCTTTAAGTAGTACTGCCCTGTTAATAAACAAATGCGTGAGGCATGGCATTTTGCGGTGTTGTAGAATTGCGAAAACCGCAAACCATCAGAGGCAAGTTTATCGAGGTTTGGTGTATCGATTTCACCGCCGTAACAGCCTATGTCTGAGAAACCCAGGTCATCTACCATGATGACGAGGAAATTAGGACGGTTATCATTTTTTGCCCATAATGATGAGCTGAATAGTAGTGATAACAGTAAAGCTTTATACAAAGAACTTTGGATCAAATTTAACATGGAATTGAACTCCTGAAGATTTAAATACTATCTACTTTTTCCTTTTATTTATTAGCTTATTCACTCTCAGCTTTTTTCTGGGCTCTCAACTTCATTTGGGCTTCTATTGCCGCAGCATAATCCAATCCTGTGCACTCCGTGTACCAAGTGTTCCACTGCTTTTCAAGGTCCCTTGCAAGCTCGGGATACTGACCGATTATGTTGTTCGTTTCAGTCCTGTCTTTTGACAAGTCATACAATTCCCACTTTTTCGTCCGGACCAGTTTCATGGACCCATTTTGAATAGCTGCTCCGGAACTATATTCATAGAACACCGGTTTGTTTCTATTAAGCGGTTTTCCAGTAAATGTAGGAACCAGGCTGATACCATCAGGACCATTTACCGCAACATCTCTTGCCTCACCCGGGTAGGTTGCACCCGACAGTTCCATTACTGTTGGCATAATATCAATGAAATGGCTGTTCTCGCGGTTGAATACATTTTTCTGATTTATCCCTTTCGGCCAATGTGCAATCAAAGGAGTCATCGTACCACCTTCGTGTGACTTCAACTTGTAATAGCGGAAGGGCGTATTTGAGACATTAGCCCATGATAGCCCTGTGCACTCATAGCTGTTTACACCACCAAATTCCCCGGACCGGTCACCCTTGGCCGGTTTATCGGTGCTCGCACACGCACCGTTATCAGAAGCAAATAGTATCAGGGTATTATCAAATTTATTCACACTTTTCAAATACGACAGAATACGTCCGATATTCTGATCTACACAGTCAATCATCCCGGCATAAATTTCCATACGCTTGATCTCTTTAGCCCGTTCGTCATCTGACAACTCTTTCCATGGCGTTTTCTGTTCGGCTGCCGAAAGTGGTGCGGTTGTTTCATTAAACATCCCCATCTCTAGCTGACGCTTGTAACGGGCATAGCGAATCGCATCGTATCCCTGGTCATAAACGCCCTCGTATTTGGCAATATCCTTTGGCTTGGCGTGAAGTGGATAGTGTGGAGCAGTATAGGCAAGATACAGGAAGAAAGGCTTTTCCTCACTCTCATATTCTTTCAACCACCCCAAGGCAGCATCGGTCATGGCGTCTGTTGAATACCATGATTTATCCTGGGGAACAAAC
The DNA here is from genome assembly GCA_030595525.1 of Puniceicoccales bacterium. GTDB lineage: Bacteria > Verrucomicrobiota > Verrucomicrobiia > Opitutales > Oceanipulchritudinaceae > Oceanipulchritudo. Next base: position 1,910 of record JAUVDD010000080.1, on the reverse strand, counting down.
CCTTTGACTTCTTTGTCATCAATCACCCATTTCCCTGTACTGGCTCCTGCCGGGATTCCTTCCCCCGGACGTGCTTTATCTCCGGGATTCCAGTGATTACTTGCTCCGCCTATGAGCCCATAATATCGGTCAAACCCTCGTGTAGCCGGATTTGTATTTCCATGATTTTTACCCGAAAACAGGGTGCGGTATCCCGCTGGTCTGAGAACTTCACCGAACGTTGCACCCTTTGCGAATTCCCTGTCGGTGCGCTGAAAATAGAGCCCGGTTATCAATGATGTCCGGGAGGGGTAACACTTTGAGGTGTTATGGGCGGCGGTATAGCGGATTCCATTTGCTGCCAAGCTGTCGAGGTTTGGTGTCTGGATCTCACCTCCATAACATCCCAGATCAGAATACCCCATATCATCAACCAGTACCATAATCACATTTGGTCGACTATCATCAGATGCCTGGCAAATTGACATAGCGGCACAAACAATTCCCGCAATTAACGTTTTCTTGATCATTTTCATTTGATTTTCAGATGAGCAGGGATGGGCCACCCGTTGAAGGCCAAAACATCATGCGCGGCGGATTTGGTCAATCCGGAGCCCTTGGGATCAAACGCCTCGACTGCGGGCAACAGGTGTTTACGCTTGGATTCCTCCAACCAGTCGACTGCGTTGAGTGCGTCGATACAGGCATAATCCCCTTCGGGGTCTTTTTGCTCGATCAAAGACTGCAAACAATCCCAGGCCTTTGTGGCATGCACCGGTTGACTTGGTAAGCCCTCCAGTGCGATCAGTCCTACCGCCGCCACCACACGCGTTGTACGCCACTCGTCGTTCAGCGCAACTTGCAAGGCTGTCGCTCCTCGTACATCACTACCGCGCTGTGCCCGCAGCATCAGGCCAACCGTTGCCCAGTAACGAACAAATGGTGAATCATCGTTTTTGGCTCGCTCTATTAACCTGGCAATCCGTGCGTCATCGCTTAAGCCATCACCGCCGCCATCTGGGAGCAACGCCTGGTCAGCCGCTTCCAGAAAAGCAGCCAGGTCATAGTGCTTATTGTTACGAACGATATCATAGACCGTTGTTTTGCCCTCTTTCGCCAAGCGTTCCATTTCATGCTCTGGAGCCAGCCCCGAATCATGAATGTTGAGTTGCCATTTACGGAGTTGCGCCCTCATGCGTTGCAACGTCCTGGCATGGGAAGGAGATTCCGCCAGATTGTGGATGTTATCAGGATCGGTTTGTGTGTCGTAAAGTTCCTCAACAGGCTTCGGCAAAAAGTAACTTGCTTGTAGATCATTGAGTTTTCCCTCGCGGAATAACTTGCGCCAATTTTGATAAAACTCTCCACGTGCACGATACTCCACGTAGCCACCGTAAATAGTATAAGGCATGTAGTGACGAATGTAGAGGAATCGCTTGTCGCGAATCGCTCTCGAGTTATCGAGACGCGAGTCATAACGCGACATGAATGCATAATGATACTCTGGTTCCGGTTCGCTCTTTGGCCCCACGAAGACGCGCCCCTGCATTTGGTCGGGTATCTCTGCTTCCGCCATCGCCAGCCACGTCTTGGTCATGTCGATAAAACTGACCAAACGCTCCACCGTGGTTCCGCGCTCGGCGTTGGGCCAAAGATGTTTGAATTTCTCGGGAATGCGAATGACCAACGGACAATGAAGCCCCGTGTCACGCATGTCGCGTTTACCGCGTGGCAGCGCGCCACCATGATCGGAACAATATATGATAATCGTGTCTTCGAAGAGACCGTCTTCTTTCAAATTGTTGATGACCTCGCTCAGCTTGTTGTCCATGCGCCTTTGCGAATCAATATACTGTGCATAGTAATGACGGGTTGTGGGTGTGTCGGGATGGTAGGGCCGGATTTCGACAGCCCCAGGATCCGTTTAGATT